>CAZSUQ010000335.1:0-6104 GCA_964609935.1 uncultured Thermodesulfobacteriota bacterium
GAAAACACCTGCTTTCGGCCAAGCTCCAACCCAATCCCGTTCATCATCGCCAATGAAAACGGCTCTGGTCAAATCGAGATGGTGGTCCCTGGCCGCCTGAAAAAACATCCCCGGCTTCGGCTTTCTGCATTCACACCCCTCGTCCCAACCGTGGGGACAGTGGTAAATGCCGTGGATCCGCACCTCGTGCTCTCTCAACGTCTCCTTGAGACGTTCATGGATCGACGCAAGATCCGCCTCGGTCATGAAGCCGCGCGCAATCCCTGCCTGGTTCGTGATGATGTAGATCCGGCAGTCATTTTGAGAGAGGCGCTCAAGGGCCTCCACGACCCCGGGCAGGATTTCAAACTCGTCCCAGTTCTTCACGTACTCCGCCCTGGGCGCTTTCCTGTTGATCACGCCGTCCCGGTCGAGAAAGATCACCTTTTTCGGTTCCAGGAACCTCTCCATGACGGCAAGCCTTTCCAGGGTGCCGATACTGTAGTACTTGTGGTCCGTCAGGTAGGCGAATAGCTGGCCATTCTCCACCAGTGGAGGAAAGACGTTGGTTTCAAAGGGGATGTTCCCCTCTTCGGGCAGCCATTCCAACACCTGCTTGTGGAGAATGAAGAACCCGATGTCCACACCGTTGAGGTCCGGGCCCTTCCTTGTCTTGTCGTACCGCAGGATCCTCCCCTGGTCATCCACCTGGACATTGTTCCTGGTCACCCCGTCCCTGTTCGCGTACACGGTCATGGTGGCGAGCCCCTGATGACGTTTGTGAAACCGTTCCAGGGCCCTCAGGCGCAGGGGCCAGTAGTTGTCGCAATACATCAGGAGAAAGCGGTCATCCAACATGGGCGCTGCCAGGCGGACTCTCGTCCCGGTCTCATCAGGGACCTCTCCAACCGAGTAGCGTACCCGCATCCCGAACCGCTTGCCGTCTCCAAAGTGGTCCATGACCTTGTCCGCCAGGTACCCCAGCATGAGAACGACCTCGGCGATCCCGTTTTCCCTTAGAAGCCGGATGAGATACTCAAGAAAGGGCTGTCCGTTGACCGGGGCCATGGGCTTTGGAATCGTATCGGTCAGAGGTCTCAGCCGCGTCCCGAGTCCTCCGGCCAGAATGGCTGCCTGGCGGATCTCAACCATCTTCTTCCTTGACGTTCCGGGGTGAGAGGATCATTTCCAGAAGAGCTGCTTGTCGAGCTTTTCCTGTTGGATCAGGCTCTTCAGTTGATTGAGGCGTATGTACTTGGTTCCGGTGAACTCCTCCTGCGTGAGCCCATGCTCCGAGTACGCCTGGTAGAGTTGACGCGCACCGCTCGGAACGTCCCACCGGGGCTTGAAATAGTCTTTGAGCGTAGCAGCCACCTTATCAAAACTGACCGTATAGGTCCTTGAGTCCGAACCGTGCTCGAGGGTGTATTCGATCTCGCATCCGGGGACCACATCCTTCACAATGTCGGCCAGGTCCCGGATCTGGTAGTTTTCCTTGTTTTGACCGATGTTGAAGGCCTGGTTGTGCACCAGTTCCCTGGGAGCTTCGAGACACGCAACAAAGGCGTTCGCAAGGTCTTCCACGTGTACCGTGGGCCGCCACGGCGTCCCGTCGCTCATGATCCGGACCTTGCCCGTGGTGCAGGCCCAGCCCACCAGGTTGTTGACCACGAGATCGCAGCGGAGCATGGGCGCATAACCATAAGCCGTACTCGGCCGCAGGAACACGGGCGTGAACCCGTCATCGGCCATCTCCCGCAAGTGGTTCTCCGACAGGGCCTTGGACTCCGCATAGGCGGTTCGAGGATCGAAGGGCACGTCCTCGGTCAATGCCTGGTCCCCTGCCATGCCGTACATACTGCAGGAAGAGGCATAGACAAACCGGCGAATGCCCAGCGCCTTGGCCATGCCGGCCATTCGTACCGTGGCCTCGAAGTTGATGGCATGCGTCAGTTTCGGATCGAATTCCCCAAGCGGATCGTTGGAGAGCGCCGCAAGATGAACGATCCCTTCCACGCCGTCCAGATCATCCTGGGAGACCTCTCGAATATCCTTCTGAATCTGGCGAACGGGGCGGGAAGGGTCGTCAAAGGCGCATCCGTTGAAGTAGTTCGTATCCAACCCTGTGACCTCGTGTCCACGCTCCGCGAGAATCCTTGTCAGAACGCTCCCGATATACCCCTGGTTCCCTGTCAACAGTACGCGCACGTTCTCTCCTTCCTCCGGTGTCTACTCCGCCTTGTCTTCCTGTTCCGCTTTCAGCAGGGATGTCAGAAGGTGCTCCACCAGCAGGTGCAGGTCTTCAACCTGCACCATGGAGGAACTCGGGATGTGGATATTGAGCCTAGCGCATCCCAGCAATTTCCCCCCGTCGAAGCCTGAAAACCCAACCGTGAAACCGCCTTGTTGATTGGCATATTCCACGGCCTTGATCACGTTCATGGAGTTGCCGCTCCCGCTGATCCCGATCACCACGTCATCCGGTTCCATGAGGTTCTTGAGCTGCTCGACGAAGATATCCTCATAACTGCTGTCATTGGCCCAGGCCATCATGTTGGGGATGCTGTCCGTCAGGGCAAGGGCCCGGAACCTCGGGGCCCCCTCCACGATGGTCCCCTTAGACAGGTCCCCTGCAAAATGCGAAGCCGTTGCGGCACTCCCACCGTTCCCCATGATGAACACGGTGTTTTTGTTGTCCCGGGCCTTCAGGAGGAGCTCGGCCAGCTGATCGACCTTTGAGGCCAGGTCCTCCCGAACCGTTTCCAGAATCCTCTGTATCTCGTCGAGGTAATCATCGGTAAATCGTTTTCGAAACGTACTCACGAGAACACCCCTCTTCCAGCGTTTCCATTTGAGAGGAAGGATCCTCATTCACTGACATAGATAATGCGGCTTCCTTCATATTCGAATGAGATGTGTGCTTCTTTCAAATCCGACAGGGCCTGCCGGACGGAATCCTGATGTTCCTTTTCACAGTAAAGCAGGAGGAACCCACCGCCGCCTGACCCCAGGATCTTGCCCCCGATGGCTCCTGCCTGTCTCGCTTTTTCGTAGTACCGGTCGATGGTTGCATTCGTTACCTTGCTCGCCAACTCCTTTTTATAGGTCCAGCCCTTGTGAAGGATGTTCCCGAATTCCGTTACATCGTTTTGCTGGAGGGCTTCCCGAAGCTCCTTGCAGAGTTCGATCATCTTGTCCAGGACATGGAGGTTGTCCTTGGTCTTCTTCTTCTGCTCGACGAGCACCTCATCGGACCGGGTGCTGAGCCCCGTGAAGAACAGCAGCAGGGTCTCGTTCAGGGCCGACATCGTCTCCGGCTTCATGATGACCGGATGGATGACAACGGCCACATCGTCGTTGAACTGGATGTAGTTCAAGCCACCGTATGCGGCGGCATACTGGTCCTGTTTTCCGATGGGATTCCCGAGCAAATCAATCTCGATCCCACATGCCTCCTGTGCCAGATGCTCGGCAGAGACATGCCTCCCCTTGTAGGCATAGAGCGCGTTCAGGGTGCCCACGAGAAGGCTGCTGGATGCACCTAGTCCGGACCCCTCGTGCGCAGGAAGCATGTCCGACATGTACACAACGTCCGCGCGCCGGGTCACACCCGTACACTTCAGGGCCTCCCGAACGAGGTTGTGCTCGATCTCGTTCACGTCATCAACATATTCGGTCTTTGAATAACTCACGCGAACATGATCCGTGAACTTTGAATTGACGGTGATGTAGACGAACTTGTCGATGGTGGCACTGAGAACACACCCGTGTCCATGCTTGTAGTACTCCCTCAGGTCGGAGCCGCCGCCGGCAAAACTGATCCGCAGAGGGGTTTTGGATATGATCATGTCTCGCGCCTCTGATCAAGGGATTGAACGTAGCGAACCGTCTCTCGAATGCCTTCCCGGATGGGGGTCCCGGGCTCCCAGCCCGTATGCTCCCTGATCCGGGAGATGTCCGCCCAGAAATCCACAGGGGGTACGGGATCCTTTGCATTCAGGATGTCCGAAGGATAATCCTGATCGAGGATATCGTACACGTGCTGCGTAATCTCCCGCACACTGTGAGAAACGCCGGCCCCGATGTTGAGGACGACGCTGTCGAAGCAGTGCTCAACAATGGAGGAAACAGCCCCGGCCACGTCCCCCGCGTACACAAAGTCGTTCCTTGCCCCAGGGGTCTTGATCCCGGGGGGCTCCCCCTTGAGCACACAGTCTATAATGTGAGGGACCAGGGACGTGAGCTTCTGCCCCGGCCCGAACACGTAAAAGGGCCTTGTCCAGATAAAGGCCATCCCGTTCTCTTTTGCGATTTCCCTGCCCATCTGGAACAGGGAAATCTTTGCCACTGTAAAGGGGTTTGCCGCATGAACCGGGGCATCCTCTGCCAGGCATCCGGACTTGTGTTGGTACTCCCAGCAACTCCCTGTATAGATGACGCGCGGGCACCCCATTTCAGCGAGCATGGTCATCAGGTCGAGTCCGTACCGGAGGTTCCGCGTGCTCATCCCTGCGCTGTAGTCCGGTATCCCCTCCCAGGCCATGTGAATGGCCGTCTCGGGCTGAAAATCCAGAAAAACACCTGCTTTTTCATGGATTTTCGCAAGGTCACAGGAGATCCTTGAGATCTCCCCCTTGCCGCTCACGGGTGCAGAACCGGCTTCGGCCTTTCTGACCGGCAAAAGAAGGTTGTGCCCATCCTCTGCCAACCTTTCCGCCACGTGCGCCCCTATAAACCCTGCACCGCCTGTCAGAAGAATTCTCATCTTTCTCTGAACTCTCTAAGATATTCCCTTAAATATTTCATAATATCTAATCTAAATTCGGAAATAAACACGAAAAACTGAACGCAATCCTTCTTCCTTGAACCTTTTGCCGGATTCTTTTTCAACACCTTACTCTTGAAGTCAATCAAGCCGCGTCTCGATTCAGCTGACGAAGTGATGCAATGGTGGGGAACGGTTTTACAGTCCGTTCCATCCGTGCGATGATCAAGCGCATTCAAATCTCCTCAAGGAACGTTGAGCACATCTACCGGTGTTGAATGATGGGGAACGCAAGCTGTTTTATCCACCGATGGAAATGGGTCGGTCTCTATACATCGGTCATCTACGGAACGATCTATCTCCTTCCCTGGATCAGCAGATCCATGAAACAGCACGGCATGGGCTGGGTCATTCGTTATGGGCCTGTCGTGTTGCTTGCCGCGATCAGCGGTCTCCTGCTTCATCGTTTGCTCAAGGAGGGAGGAAAGTGGCGAAAAGGGCTCCTTCTTCTCTCGGGCACGGCTGCGATGTATGCCTTCCTCATAGTTGTTCTTGCAGAGACCGCGGTGGAGCGAGCGCACCTGATCGAATACGGACTGCTCGGGTTTCTCGTCCTCCGTGCCATGGAGGGCAGGCACGACAAGGTAAGGCTCCACCTGTTCACCGTCGTGGTCGTTCTCGTGATCGGGTTCGTGGATGAAGTCATACAGGGCTTCCTTCCAGGACGAATCTATGACCCGAAAGATGTCCTGATCAACACCGTTTCAGGCGTCCTTGGGTTGTGCATGGTAGGGATCTTTCAGGCAACGAGCAAACCTTTTCGCAAGGCAGACTTACCGATTGTGTACCGGCAGGAGAAAAGGGCTTCTGACATCGCGGCCCTGGTAGCCCTGGCAGCCTTCTTCTTCCTTTTATGGTTTATCGACCACGTGGACGTTCATCTCGATCCCCTCTACGGAACATGGCGACGCCCGGACGTCTGCGACGGGCCCGACACCCTGACCTTTTCACGGGACGGCCGGTTTATCTGGGAAGACACAAGGGGGCACCGAACAAAGGGAACGTTTCATCTTGACGGCAACCGTCTGGAGGGCACGAGGGTTGTCTTTGAGATCGAGCAGACAAACAACGACAGCGACTGTGGCATTCGAATGCTGAAAAAGAGTAGAATACAGGGCGGTTATATAAGGGTTGAAGGAGACCGGTTAACCTATGGAAAGATCGGGCCCTGGCTCAAAGAACCATAGGGTTCACTCCTGAAAACCACAGGCCCTGCAATAAGAAAGATTTAGACCGGATGCAGCCACCCTCCTGGTATCTCAACCGTCTTCGGTGCATGTCCTTTCCCGAAATCGTCTAT
>CAZSUQ010000336.1:0-6101 GCA_964609935.1 uncultured Thermodesulfobacteriota bacterium
CATTCCCCGTGGTCTCGCACCAGGCGCGCACATCGCTTTCAAAGGCCAGATCATCGGCCGTGATGACAATGACTGCGCCGGACGAGGCCTGTCTGCGGGCCTTGGCAAGCTCGATAATGGGACGCGGGCACTTCATCCCCCGCGCATCGATTTTTACTGGTTCCGACATAATCACCTCTCTTGATCCGACGGTTGACGATCCGATTCTTCGTGTTTCGAACCCGGCATGAACAGGGCCCTTGTTATTCTTTCTTCTCTCCCTTCCCTTTCCAGGTGAAGGTGACGTGGAAGATGTATTCACTCAGTTCATTCCGGCTGTTGTTCAGGGTCCTGGCCGTCAAGCTTTCGTTTGTCCCGAGGTTCTTTTTCAAGGCCATCTCGAACGCGGTGTTGATCTCAAATCGCCCCCAACTCTTCCCCAGCCCCAAGGCAACGTGATGCTCCACAAGGGCGGGAAAGGTGGGCATTGCGGTATTCCCCGGAACCGGATTGTTCCCGAAGTTGTACCCGGTGCGCAAGGTGATCCCATGGCCGATCCTGTAGGCCGCACCTACGGCAAAGACAAACTGGTCTTCCCAGTTGAGAGCAACGCTCCTCACGCAGCCATCCGCCCCCACCATCTTGATGAAGTTCGGGTTGTCCAGCGATGAGAACTTCATCTCAAACACATCCATGGTGGCGGACCAGTTGATCCAGGTGAAATCAAACGCAACAAGGAGACGGCTCACGGGCCGGACAGCAACACCCAGGCCTGCTTTCTGGGGCCAGTCGAGCTGAAATTCCACATCCGGGTGTGCAACCATGCCGGCTTCCGGAGAGAGCCCGAAACCAAGAGAGGCCAGTTCCAGTGGCACGCCGAACCCCTCCGCGGCGGCAAGGAATTGACGGGTCATGTCCAATGTTGAGCGTGCATGCCACTTCAGTTGCATGGGAGATGTGTACGTAACACCCACAGAGATCCACCTGTTCACCTCGTACAGCAACCCCACATCCGCTCCCACACCGAAAGCGGTTGCCTGTCTCATGGTGAACAGGCATGTCACCTCGTCATAGCCCATCCGCTGGAATACCTGACCGTAGGTGGGGGCAATGATCTTAGCAGGCGTTTTGTCCGTGGACCCTTGTGCAAAGTCAGGTGAGGTTGCAAACGGTTGCCAGATATCCATCCAGCCAAAGCCAACGTTCAGCCCGATACCCACGGACAGTCGCGGGGTTATGCGGTAGGAAGCCCCGGCCATGAGCTTGGCATACATGAGCATGGAGTGATAAGACACGCCTTCCGGCCAGAGTTCGTGCACGAGGCCATAATCGGCTCCCATCCCGCCGGGTACGAAAAGACCGGCTCCCCACGACAGCCCCGGCCGCGAAGCCAGCGGCTGTGCGTAGGCAAACATGGGCATCGGGAAGAAACCGTAGAACGCCTGATGCGTATCCCTGTTGCCAGCCTTGTTGTTCAACCCGTTCCGGAAATGAAGCACGGGTGCCAGCACGGAAAACCCCAGGTCAAACTGGCGCACACCCACGAGAGACAATGCGGCCGGATTCTGCGCAAGAGAGACGGCCCCGTCCCCCACCGCGCTGCCCGCCCCTCCCAAACCTGCGGACCGGGCACCATAACCGATCATCTCCATGCCGTTGGTGGCCATGGCAGCAGGGCTGAGAACAAGGACGATCAAAAGGCCGCAGGCAAGGATCTTGTACATGATCCCCTTTCCCCAGGAAAAAATAACACCATCATTCATTCTATTTCTTGTACTTTACTCGGAAAAAACCCTATAAAACTTTACAGAGAATCCCTTATATGTCTTTGCCTGAAAACCCTTATATAACCTTACTTCAGTCCTTTTTCTCTGTTTCTACGAAGAGTTCCAAGGGTGAATCACTCACGTAACAGTGTTTGGATGTCGACACCTTCTCACAGGCAAGACGCACCTGATCTCTGCAGAGGCGTTTCGTACAGGATGGTCGTTGAGGATTTTTTCAGAAAAGAGGAGCGAGATAGGGGCGTTTCCCGCCGAGATCGGTTCAGGAGCGAGGGTTGATGGTTGACACGGCCGGTCAGGGACCTCGGTTCTACTCGATCAGGCTCGGGTCGTAGTCCTCGGGCGGGACCCAGCCCAGGAGGTGGAAGATGGTTGCAGCGATATTGCTCAGACCCGGCTTCTCTTCCATCTCCTTTCGCAGAGCGTATTCGCCCTGATAGGCCGGGTCGTAGATGATCAGGGGTACAGGGTTCAGGGTATGTGAGGTTTTCACCGTACGTTTTCCGTTCTTCACGGTAAACATCTCATCCGCGTTTCCATGGTCTGCGGTCACCACCGCGATCCCTTTCAGTTGTTCCACCACCTCCAGGATCCTTTTCAGGCCCTGATCCACGGCCTCCACGGCCGTCACCGTAGCATCCAGCACACCGGTGTGGCCCACCATGTCACCGTTGGCGAAATTGATCCTCCCCCACCGGTACCTGCCGCTTTCCAGGAGCCGGATCGTCTCGTCCGCGATCTCTGCGGCCTTCATCCTGGGACGCTGATCAAAGGGCACCTGATCGGACGGGATCTCCACGTAGGTCTCGCGATCCGGGTCCAGGTACCCGCTGCGGTTTCCGTTCCAGAAATAGGTTACATGCCCATACTTCTGCGTTTCGGACAGGGCGAACTGCGTCACTTCATTGGCCACCAGGTATTCCCCCATGGTGCGGTCGATGGCAGGCGGGTTGACCAGGTATCTCTTGGGTATCTTCAGGTCCCCGTCGTACTGCATCATCCCTGCATAAAGAACGTCGGGCCTGCACTTCCTGTCAAAGCATGAGAAGTCATCCTCCTCAAAGGCGCGCGAGATCTCGATGGCGCGGTCCCCCCGGAAGTTGAAGAAGATCACGGCGTCCCCGTCCCGGATCGGGCCCACGGGCTGCCCGTTCTCATCAACGACGACAAAGGAGGGGAGGTACTGGTCCGCAATCCCGGGTTCCTCTTCACGTATCTTCTTGATGGCCCCGGATGCGCTGCGGGACTTGTTCGGGGCCTCACCGAGCACATGGGCGCTCCACCCCCTGGCCACCACGCTCCAGTCGGCCTCGTACCGATCCATGGTGGTGACCATGCGGCCCCCACCGCTCGCAACCCCGTAGTCTGCCCCCGTGTCCCTGTGAATCCCGTCCAGAAGCTCCTCCAGCGGCTCCACGTAGTCGAGGGCAGAGGTCTCGCCAACGTCCCGCCCGTCCAGCAGGGGGTGGACGCGGAGCCTCTTTACACCGGTACTGCTTGCCTTTCGGATCATGTCAAACAGGTGATCGATGTGGCTGTGCACGTTTCCGTCCGACAGGAGCCCGATGAAGTGCAGGGTTCCTCCCTTTTCACATCGCTTCATGGCTTCCAGCCAGACGGGCGATTCATAGATCCGGCCCGAGGCAATGTCCTTGCTCACCAGCTTGGCGCCCTGGTCAAAGACCCGTCCGGCACCGATGGCGTTGTGCCCCACCTCGGAGTTGCCCATGTCCTTCCAGCTGGGCAGGCCCACGGCAGGCCCATGAGCCTGGAGTTGCAGGTGAGGACACGTTGCGAAGAGACGGTCCAGTGTCGGGGTCTGTGCCAGGAAAACGGCATTGGATTCGTCCTGCCTTCCGATCCCCACCCCGTCCATGATCACCACAAGCAAAGGTCCCGGCCTTCCCTGGAACCTGTCCCAGCGCTTCAGATCGAACGCTTTCATTTCATTCCTCCGGGCCACATCAAGCACTGTATTCCACTTTCTTCATATCGGCAGCCTGATCTTAATAGGATGTTCATCAAAGGTAAACGATCCCGGCAGCCCCATCAAGCCATCTGCCTGACGAACCCTCATCAAACAATGGGAGTAACCAGGGGCATGATCCAAAAGAAGAGGGTCTTCAGAATTATTTGCAGGAGAAGGAGATCAGGTCGTCAAAATCATGACGGACGAGCCATGTCCTCCAACAGCCTCAACAGCCAGAGAGAAACCGTTATTTCTCTTTAAAATAAACCGATTAGAGCCACAGAACCAGGCCCCTCACACACCCTTCTTCTCTGGCACGACACTTGCTCTCCTGTTCCACAAACAGACGGCTGAACGGTCTTCAGCCTTATCGATCCAACGAGACAGCCCGGCCCGGCAAAGGACGTTCAAGGGAAAGACGCCAACAGGTAAAGAGGTATGAAACGGTCATGGGTTCGCTTTCATCTTTTCACACAGGCGGTTCAGGTTCATTCCTGGAGGACGGACCAGAGGGAAGAGGCACTTCAGAAGACATCATGCAGCGTCTGACCGATGCATTTGCCCAGATGAACATCGCCGCGGAATTCCTGATGATGAGTGAAGAGGCTGACGGCGAGAGTCCGAATGCACAGTTGGCCTGCCTGATCAAGGAACGTGTCACAACCTTACAGGAGTTGGCCACCCGCCTTTATCAGAGTCTCGACAAGGACGGGACTCCTTACTGCGAGCTCGAACAGTAATACCTGGCCCGCATACCCCTTCATCCGTATCCCACACTTTTTTTTATTCGGTCACTTTACCTTCTATGGAAAATTCTCATTCCTCAACAGGGGACATTACCTGTTCCCTTGTGGGGGCAAATACTATTTTGTTGACAGAGTGTTATGTGCTCTTATATGCAGCTCTACAGACGACATGAGACCTACAGACACGTAACATCAACGTGAAACTACATTCTCAGAAAGTGTTTGATCGTCGGGAAGGGAAGAAATGGAAAAAACCCCCTCTGCTGAAGAAACGCTGCAAGCCATTAATAAGGGGAACGCGTGCGATTCTGGTGAAAAAAACCTTTCCTGAATCCGCACGGGCAATCTTTGACCAGTGCTGCGAGTTGACCGGGGCACGCTCCGGTTACGTCGCCCTTCTGAGTGGCGACGGACAGGAGAATGAGGTCCTCTTCCTGGAAGCGGGAGGAATGCCCTGTTCTGTCGATCCGGAGCTACCAATGCCGATTCGCGGACTGCGTGCAACGGCGTATGAGACACACAAAGCGGTTTATGAGAATGACTTCATGCAGAGCGAATGGGTTGAATTCATGCCCGAGGGACACGTGGCAATGCGTAACGTCCTGTTTGCACCCCTCAACATCGAGGGTGAGACAGTGGGACTCATCGGTCTGGCCAACAAGCCCACGGACTTCACGGATGAGGACACCGAGACTGCATCCGGGAACTCTACCCGGAGCATGCAGGGAAGGTCATGGAACAGCTGGGTTCACCCGACAAGAAATAATCCCTCCACTACGCGCCTATGAGACCTTTGATAAGGTAAAGACCGCCCTCCCCTGGCTTGTAATCTCCTTGAAGGCATAGCAGAATGGAACTTTCAGCCCTTTGGGGAAACGCAACCGGGTATTGAGGCAAAATGATCGCCACTGCATTGATTCTGTTCCTCTTTTCCCTCTTTTCAACACTCTGGATCGTCCGCTGGACACGTGTGGCCGAGGCGCTGCCGAGGATCGAGCCGGAAACGGATCCCACGCCTCCGGGACCTTTGCCGCTCGTTTCCTTGATCCTTCCTGTGCGCAACGAAGAGGACAACATCCGCCAGTGCCTGGAATCCCTCCTCAAGCAGGAATACCCGAACCTCGAGATCGTTGTGGTGGATGACCGATCCAGCGACGGCACACCGGAAATCCTGAAGCAGATGCAGGAGGATCACCTCCGGTCCTCTTCAGAGGGGCCAGGTCCGCGTGCAGGCATCCGGTTGAAGGTGATCCAGGGTCGTCCGTGTCCGCCGGACTGGATGGGCAAGAACCATGCGCTGGATCAGGGCTACCAGGAAGCAGACGGCGAGTTCCTCCTCTTCCTGGATGCGGACACCAGGACCCATCCCAGGATGGTGGAAAAGACCGTTGGATACGCCATAGAGTCGGACACGGGCCTCCTCACCATGATGCACTCCTGCGAGTTTCAGTGCTTCTGGGACAGTGTGGTGAACAGCCTGATCCTTTACCTGGCACCGTTTCAGGACATCGAACGGTTCAACGACCCTGCGGATCCCAAGGCCAATGCAAACGGCCCTTTCATGCTCTTCCGGCGGGACGTGTACGAAAAGATCGGGGGACACCGGGCCATCAAGGGGGAGGT
>CAZSUQ010000337.1:0-6072 GCA_964609935.1 uncultured Thermodesulfobacteriota bacterium
CCCCGGTCATGATCACCACCAACTTCTCCCTGACCTACTTCATCGTCTCCGGAGAGATCGAAGGAAGCCGCGTTCCCTCGTACCTGCTCATCATCGACACCGAGGGCCTCTCGGTCATGACGGCCTGGGCGGCAGGAAAGTTCGCAGCGGATGCCATCGGGATCTTCGTGAAGAAGTGCGGGATCGAGGACAAGGTCAAGCACCGCAACTTTATCATACCGGGATACGCAGCCGGCATGAGCGGAGAACTGGAAGAGGAGATGCCCGGCTGGAAGATCATGATCGGCCCGCGCGAGGCCTCCCACCTTCCTGCATTCCTGAAGGAGAAGGCGGCATAAACACACTGTAGATTTTTTATTCAGGCACGGGTCGAACGCCGCAGGTGGGCGTTTTTCGGTAGCCTGATGAGGGGGAAAGCATATGTCCAAACACATCTACCTGACAGGGGAAAACCTGAACGTGATGTCCAAGGTTCTCGGACCTGCCATGAAGAACCGGGATGCAGGCCCCATCCAGAAGATGGCGGAACAGGAGACGGAAGCCGATGTGGATTACATCGACCTGAACATCGGACCTGCGCGCAAGGGCGGGGCGGAACTCATGGAATGGGTCGTGAAGACCGTTCAGGAGGTCACCGACCTCCCCCTGTTCCTCGACACGAGCAACGTGGATGCCATCGAGGCCGGCCTGAAGGTCTACCAGAACAAGAAGGGCAAGGCGATCATCAACTCCATCATGGCCCGCCCGGAGAGAATGGAGGCCTTGATCCCGCTGTGCGCCAAGTACGACGCAGGCATGGTGGCCCTGCTCTGGGGTCCGGAGGGGATGCCCCGGGACACGGACGAACGGGCCATGTTCCTCGCCGAGCTCTACATGGCGGCCACTGAGGCAGGCGTATCCCCGGAAGACATCTTTGTGGATCCCATCATCACACCGGTGAACGTGCAGCAGGAACAGCTCAATCACTGCCTGGCGCTCTATCAGACCCAGGAGGATCTTGCTCCGGGGTGCCGTTCAACCAACGGGCTGTCCAATTGCTCCAATGGGGCGCCGGAACATCTCCGCGCCATCCTGAATCAAACCTTCCTGATGATGCTGTTAAATTGCGGCGTGCAGGGAGCCATCGTGGATGCCTTTGACAAGCCTCTGAATGACATCGCACGGGGGAAAACGCCCGAGCTGGTGGAGCTCGTGGGCAAGGTGATGAACGACGAGTCCGTGGACACGGACAAGCTGTCCAAGGAAGAAATGGATTACGTGAAGACGACCCGGATCCTTGTGGGCAAATCGCTCTACTCGGATTCCTGGTTGGAGCTCTAGAAGACCCTGGCCTTTCGCGGAGGCCATGAGACGGAAATCCAACATGCGTTCTCATGGC
Organism: uncultured Thermodesulfobacteriota bacterium; assembly: GCA_964609935.1. GTDB lineage: Bacteria > Desulfobacterota > DSWW01 > DSWW01 > DSWW01 > CAYTRL01. The sequence continues at coordinate 1,379 of CAZSUQ010000337.1, forward strand.
CTCCGCTATCGACTCACCTAGCCCGCTTCGTTCTCCCTCGACCCCCGCCAAGCATCCTGCGTCCCTGTGGATACCGCTCGACGGAACAGAAAGGACCCTTATGCCCACACGTGAAGACTTTGAGGCGGCACTGGCGCTTGCACAGAAGGACTACCAGGAAAAGGACCCGCAGGCGCAGGCCGAAAAGGTCGGTGCTTCCTGGGTCCCGCCGGGAGAGGAAGGGCGGGAATCCGCTCTTGCCATCGTCCCGTTTCTCAAGACACCTTATGAGATCAGGGGGCCCGGGGGAGAGGTGTTTTTCCGGGAAGGGGAGAAGGAACCTGCGCTCTGGGAGAAGATCCTTCTCCTTCATTATTACAATACGGCGAGCGGAGAGCCCCTGTCTCAACAACTGATGAGCTTTCAGGAGATCCCGGACGGAAGGCTCTACGTGCCGAACTTTGAAAAGCGAGCCGTCTCACCCCTTCTCGACCGTTTTGGACGGCAACCCGAGGAGGTGTGGGAGGCCGCCCATTCCCTGGGGGGCAGAAGGGCTGATCCCGGAGATTTCTCCGTCACCGTACCCGTCTTCCCCAGGGTTCCCGTCACCCTGATCTTCTGGAGAGGGGATGAGGAGTTTCCTCCGAGGCTCAATGTCCTGTTCGACAGGACCGTTGAGGGGTACCTGCCCACCGAGGACATCATCCTTGCCACCCAGATGATGGCCTTCCGGTTGATCGGGCTGGCAGGAAAGCTGCAGAAGGGGTGAACGTCTAACGGGAGAGAGGAAAGGAAAGCGCCCCAGACGCCGTTGCTATGGAGAAAGGGATCCGGCTTACTTGCCGAAGAGGAGTTTGAAGCTGATGAAGATCCACGCCGCTAGAAACAGGAGCCCGACGACCCTTATCTGTAGATGATAATTGGCCTCTTTGGGGACAGGTTTTACTTTTGGTTTGCTGACACCGCCTGTCCAGTCCTGGAGGCCTGCGGACATCTTACCGGTTGCAAAGGCCACCTGAAGCGGTTTTGAATCATCCTGTTGAGACTCTTGATAGGTGCCCAGGCTCAATTGCTCAAGGAAATTGTCCTTTTTCTCGAGCAGGTCCGTTGTGCCGCTCACCGCCAGGAGCATGCAGTACACCAGCACGCATACGGAGGAAAGGGTAAAGGTTTTCATGGACATGGGTAGCACCTCACATGATGTGGAGTCTCTGAAGATCGCTGTGCCATGGTTTCTCGGTCAGACGCCTGTTTCGAATCATGTCTGGGTGAATATCAAAGCAAGGCCTGTGCCAACCTGGGAATTGCCCTGCCCGAAAGGGCACATTTAGCCTAACCATGTTAAACTATTGACAAAATCAACCTTGTCTCTCAGCAGGAGATCGGCACTTCGAACACCGAATCGATGACAAATTAGGGCAGGACTGAAAAGCTTTCAGAAGGAACCCCCGTGACCGCGCGCGGGTTAAGGGCATCAAACGAACAGGTGGTACCGACCCATAAATAGATCCGAACAGGAGGCGTTTCATGAAGCTGGCCATCAGTGGAAAAGGCGGAGTAGGCAAGACCACGTTCACAGCGCTCCTTGCCAAGGCTTTCTCTCAAAGGGGTTTTCGCGTTCTTGCCATCGATGCGGACCCGGACGCGAACCTGGCTGCCGCCCTTGGATATCCGAACCCGGAGGAGATTCGCCCCATCGCCGAGATGGCCGAACTGGTCGAGGAAAGAACCGGCGCAAAGGCGGGAACCGTGGGTGGTGTCTTCCGCATGAACCCCAAGGTGGACGACCTGCCGGAGAAGCTGAGCGGTGAGGTGGACGGGATCCGCCTGATGCGAATGGGGACCGTGAAAAAGGGCGGGGCGGGCTGTATCTGCCCTGAAAGCACCCTGCTTCGGGCCCTGGTGCAGCACCTGTTGATCGAAAGGAAAGAGGTGGTTCTCATGGACATGGAGGCCGGCATCGAGCATCTCGGCAGGGGTACATCAAGCTTCGTGGACCGCCTCCTCATCGTGCTGGAGCCGGGAAAGAGGAGCGTCGAGACGGCAGAAAAGATCCGGCAGCTTGCAGAGGACATTCACCTGAAGAAGCTTGCAGCCGTGGGGAACAAGGTTCGCAAGCCGGAAGACGAGGCGTTTCTCCGCAATCACCTCCAGGGAGTACCGCTCCTTGGAGCCCTTCCCTATCGCGAGTCCATCATTCAGGCGGACATGGACGCGCGCCCCCCTTTCGAAGAGGCAGGCGATCTCGTCTCCATGGTGGACGGCATGATCGACCTTCTCCTGGGGGACTCCCCTCAAGAAAAATAAGAAATCCCCGACTTAAAAAGAGAATTAGCTGAAACCTCGCTGAGGGGCGTCGTGCAGGTCCCTCCGGGGTCAGGGGCGGACAGGATCGTGTTTCCGGCCTCAGGGGAAGGGAGAGACTTCATGCCCAAGATCGATGCTTTTCTCAAGGTTATGGAAAACGTGGGAGCCTCGGATCTCCACATCGGGGACGGAGCCCCACCCCTGTTGAGGATTCACGGAACCCTGGAAAAGACAAAACACAAGGACCTCTCCACGGAAGAGATCCGTCTCCTCCTCTATGAGCTCCTGACGGATAAACAGATCGAGCAGTTCGAGCGGATGGGCGAGTTGGATTTCGCCTACTCGGTTCCGGACATGGCCCGTTTTCGCGTAAACGCGTTCAAGAAATACCAGGGGCTTGCCGCTGCTTTTCGCATCATCCCGCAAACCATTCCCACGCTGGAAGGGCTTGGCTTTCCGGATGCACTCAAGCACATGCTTTCTCAGAAGAACGGGCTTGTCCTGATCACCGGACCCACGAACTCTGGGAAAACAACCACCCTGGCAGGCATGGTGGACCATCTCAACGAACATGCCAACAATCACATTATCACCCTGGAAGATCCCCTGGAGTTCATTCACCGGGATAAAAACTGCCTGATCCACCAGCGTCAGATCGGGGAGCACAGCCTCTCCTTTGCCAACGCACTGCGCGCCGCCTTGCGGGAAGACCCGAACGTCATCCTCGTGGGGGAGATGCGGGACAACGAGACCATCTCGCTCGCCCTGACCGCTGCGGAAGTGGGGCTGCTGGTCCTGGCCACGCTTCACACCAAATCCGCGGCGCAAACCGTGAGCCGTCTTGTGGATGCCTTCCCCGTGGACCAGCAACCCCAGATACGACTCACGCTTTCCGAGGTCCTTACCGGGATCTGCTCCCAACAGCTGATTCGCAGGGCGGACGGAACCGGCCGTGTGGCCGCAATGGAAATCCTGATCCGCAATCATGCCATTTCCACGCTCATCCGTGACGCAAAAACACACCAGCTCAACAATGCCATCGTCACGGGCAAGAAGGAAGGCATGCAACTCATGGATCAGCACCTGAAAGAACTCATCGCGCAGGGGATCATCACCCCTGAGGAAGCGGCACGTCACGTGGAAAACCCTCAAGGGTTGCCGGGCTACAACACCGCTACGGTCCTTCCCCTTGATCAAAAGGGATCCAGGAACCTTCGGTAATGACAAGAGAACGACTCGATCAGATCCTGCTTCGCAAGGGCCTCGTGCGTGAAGAGCAGATCAAACAGGCCTTGATGCGCCAGAAAACACACGGTGGCTACCTGGGAAGCCACCTTCTCTACTTCAAGCATCTATCGGAGAGACAGATCCTCGACGCGCTGGAGGAGCAGCTAGGCGTGCCGGGGGTGGAACTCAACGGACGGGATGTCCCTCAGGAGGTGATCCGGAAAGTGCCCCTGAAGCTGGCTTCAGAGCATCGCGTCTTCCCGTTTCAGTTCGACCCCGAATCACGCACGCTTCACCTGGCCCTGCTCGACCCGGACAACCAGATCGCCCCCCTGCTTGCGCAGGAAGCCTCCATGGCCAATGAAGCAAGGGTGTACGTGGCCATCGAGAGTGCCTTGGTGAATGCGATCCATGTCCATTACCACGGGAAATCCTGGCAAGACCCGGCTTTTCAAATCGTTGAGCTTCCAGAACTCTTCGAGGGGGAAGCGATCTCGGAGGTGGAACCGTCCCCTGGAAACCCCGATGTTTCTCCTGAAGGGGCAGACACCCAGGAGGTCCTGCTGGTGAGCCAGGCCGGTTTTCCAAGGAACTTTCTTGTGCCCCTCTTCGAGCGGGAAGGCTCCAGGCTCTGTGTTCTCAGCCGGCCGGAGGAGATCACCGAATATCTCGAGGAAACGACTCCGGGCCAGATCCTGATCCAGCAGGAGATGGAAGAGGAATTTGCCGGTTGGGTGAGCGAAGGGAGGATCCCTGCCCTGCAGATTCAGGTCACGTCTTTTAGCAGTGTACGGTCCGCCCTGCTCGACAACCCCGTACCGTATCGAGAGATGGCGGGAAGCCTTCTTCAGGTTCTGCAGGAGGCGGCGGAGTTCCGATGCATGATGAACGACTGGCGCCCTCCCTATCCGCTTCTTCGCCGGGACATCCGTGACCTGGCACGCGCCGTGGGTTTGAAGAGGATCGTTGAGGATGGGTTACAGATCGCAGCACTGCTCTTGATACCGGAACGAAATGCGGCCAGTTCGGACGAAACGAAACGGATCAACCTCGGGATTGATTTTTTTCGAGACGTCCCCGGCATACTGGCAAGGGCAAAGACAATCTCTTTCCCCTGGAACGTGGATGCCTGTCTGCATGCATTCTTCCAGCTCATGTCCGGAAAGGCCCCTGCGCCTGCC
>CAZSUQ010000338.1:0-6067 GCA_964609935.1 uncultured Thermodesulfobacteriota bacterium
CAGATCCCGCAGGCTTCGCATCTTTCCGGATCCACCCGGGGTTTTTGCATGTGCCGCCAGTACAGGGCTCTTGTCACGAGGCGGGGGGGATTCAGCAGGAAGCGGGGAGGTGGTTCAAAGGGTGTTCTGTAGTCCATCAACCTGCCACCCTCCACAGGGACGTTCTCCAGGCGCGGTTCCCCAATGCTCCGCCGCTGCGCCTCCTCCAGCATGGGGTAGCCCTCTGGATTCAGGCCGATCAGGTGCATGGCCACCGCGTCACAGGCCATATGATCCCTTGCGGCAAGGATCACACCAAGCTTTTTCGGAAGACCGCTGTTCGGGCCTCTCCCCTCCATCCCAACGATGCCGTCGATCAGGGTGAAGGAAGTGCGCACAGCCTCAAAGATGTCCACAAGCGACTCACAGAAGGATTGGAACCTCCCGAGCTTGTGCGCCATGATCCGGTGGCGGATGGGAAGGCACCCGAAATAGTTTTTCACGGCGCCCGTATAGAGCGCCTGGATGTGTGTCTTCAGCTTGGCCACGCCAAAGACCAGGTCCGCTTCCAATGCCTCCCGCGCAATGTGAAGGGTCTTCAGGTGCCGGTTTTCAGGGCATCGGACCTCTGCAAAGCCTTTCCGGTGGAACGGTACGGTCTCCACCCCCTCCTGCCTGCAGGCATCCAGTGTTCCGGAGATCTGAAAGGCACGGGTCGTGATCCCTTTTTCCGCGGGGCCGGACTGCTCCCCCACGATGGGCAGGGCGCCGGCCTTCTTGATCAGATGCACAAGGGCTCGCGTAACGGCAGGGTGCGTCACAGCCGCCTGGTGAGGCGGGGTGTCATTCAACAGATTGATCTTGACGAGAACACGGGCACCGGGCTCCACGATTCCCCTGATGCCGCCAAAGGGCTTCAGGGCCGACTCCACGGCTCGCAGGACCCTGTCCGGTTCATAATCCGCACAGGGCGCCAGACCGACACGGTGATCATCGATTGTAGGCATGGAGCGGTTCATCTTTATTGCCGAGTCTTTTTTCCCAAACATTCGGACGGGATTTCTTTCCATCCCTGAAAGGACGTGAACGGCTCTCTCTTTTCCTTTGATGCAGGAGGGTCATCCTCCGGATTCTCTTCCTTCTTCACGGTGCCTTTTTCCACCGCCTTTCCGTCCATGTCCGTTTTCCCGGGGATGTCGGTTCCGGATTCAGGGGAGGATCGGAGGAGATAGACGCTGAAATCCTTTTCAGAGGCCGCTTCTGCAAATGTCCGGTTCCCAGTGACGAGGCAGGCAGGTTGGTCAGGGTTCTTTCGCAGGGATTCCAGCATGCGGGTATCCATCCCCTGTTCTCCGCTCATGAGAAGCTCAACACTTTTGGGCCTGCTCATAGAAAAGAGGGGAGCAGCAGGGTAATCATGCCTGCTCAGCCATGCCTTCATCTCGTGTTTCCGGAGAGGTGAGAGGGAGGTGAGAAGGACCAGGGTTGAATGGGAAGCAATCCTTTTCGTTCCCTCCACGGATCCCTGAAAAGGAGCGGCTTTGCTGAGATCTCTTTGAAAGAGGGGAGATGGCGATTCCCCGGTGAGCCCACCCTCCACCAGGATGAAAAAGAGGGGCTTGTTCCTGTGCCGTACGAATACGGTTCCCTGGGCAGGGGTCGCCTCGTAACGGTGGTTTTCCGCAAGCTGGACCGTGAAAGAGGTTTGTCCCGGATGATCTGCTTTGTATGGGATTCTTGCCATGCCGGACGGGTCCGTCAAAAAGGATCCGATAAGGGCTCCATCCGGGTGGATGAATCGAAGCGATTCCCCCTGGATCTGCGGGCGGAATGCAGCCAGAATCCCCCTCCGGTAAAGATAGGCCTCCACGTGGACCTCCTCTCCCGGCAGGCAGAGCTTGTCCGTCACCACGATCCGGGATTCCGACGATGCGTGTGCTACGCCGGCAGGGAACAGGGTCAGGGCGAATGCCAGGAGAAGGATCTTGTAGAGCGGGCCGATTCCGTGATTCGGGACAGTGGAAGCCCGGGACGCCTGGGCCTTTACAACCATACCTCTCCCCGATCTCCATCAACGGTGATGACCTGGCCCGCCTTGATGATCCGGGTTACATTCGGGATGCTGACCACGGCAGGGATTCCATATTCACGAGCAAGGATAGAACCATGAGAGAGGATGCCTCCCCGTTCGGTCACAATGGCGGAAGCGGCAAGAAACAGGGGTGTCCAACCCGGATCCATGCCGGGCAGGATGAGGATTTCACCGGGCTGGGCCTGGATCTCCTGGATCGGAGCCGTGATCCTGCGCGCCTGCCCGGTGACCCTTCCTGGGCTTGCCGGGATGCCACGAAGCCGTTTTTCCCCGTTTGTTCCTGAAAGGGCCGGTTCCAGCAGGAGCGGCTGCGCCTTTCCCCGAAACCTTTCCGGCAGGAGCACGTCCTGATTCCTTCTGTATTCGGCCTTTCTTCTTTCAATGCGGTCTCGGATCTCTTGACCGGGGAAAGCGCTCCCCTTAGAGCGAATCACGGTTTCACTTATGATTTCGTGTATCTCCTCCATGGTGAGGAAGAAAACATCGCGAACCTCGGAAATGAATCCGCTCCGCTTGAGGTGATTTGCGAGTTGTTGTGCCGAGCGTCTTGCCAGGTGCGCCTGCATGAGCGACAGGGCACGCAGGTTCTGCCGAAGCGGGATCAGGGCCTGCATCGGCTTCAGGAGCTCATAAAGGACCCTCTTTGAGACGGGGTTCAGGTGGGACTCGAGTCGACGAAGGACCTGGCGTTGTCGCTGGGCCTGCTCTCTCTCCATCTCCCACGGGTTCAGGGTGAGCAGCAGCTTTGAGTAGAGCTTGATCATGGACAGGATGAAGATTGGCTCCTGGTCCCAGGAAGGGTGCATGAGCTCGGCACCGTAGCGGCTTCTGTATCCGTACTGGTGGAGAAATGTATGGAAGGCCTCCTGGAACTGCTTCGCGGGCTTCCCTTTCTCGGACTGGATCATCCTCCATCCGGCCTTGATGGACGGCTGGCTGAAACAGCGTTTCAGGATCCTGCTGCCTCCGATCATCTGGGCTAGGCCCCAGAGCTCGGCAATGGGCTTTGCAAGGAATGGGGTGGAAGATCCCGTAATGAGCTGTGAGGCGAGCTTTCCGTACTCGTCCTTGGCCAGACGGCGTGTGAAATGCTTGAGAAGCTGAAAGGTCACCTCCCCGAACTCGGACGTGGTGATGTGCATGGCATAGATATCCGCACGCCTTTTCTGGATCTCATCCATGGAGCCGAGCAATGCCTCAGGATCCTGGAGAAGGAGGTCCTTTTTTCGTCCATCCTCGTACTGGTGCAGTCCGCTCGCAATAAGCTCTTCTGAGGCAGGCTCGAGACGTCGGACGATCTCGAGCGCGTGAAGGCCCACACGAAGAAGGTTGGGCAGGTCTCTTGCGAATCGGAGGGAGACCCAGGACTTGGCCTTTCCGGGGGTGCTCGCCTCTTCGAGGAGTCGCTCAAGGTTTTGGGAACTGACGAGCGGAACCTGGCGAACCAGCGAGCGGATCAAGCTCATGTTCAGGTGAGCCCGGTTGTAGAAGAATCCCAGGAAATTCCTGTTCTGGCCCTGTTCGAGACGCGGGGTGAGGCCGAGCTCCTTTTGTGGCTTTTGAAACCCGTATTCCAGGGCGCTCATCTGGGAGATCGTAAGAGGAGAGAGGGCTCCTGGAAGCATGTCCCGGATCGTGGCGGACATCCACTCCGTGCCGGGTTCCGTCTCCGTATCGAATTCGGATTTCCAGTGGGTCACGTGCATTTCATGTGCATTTCGGAGGTCGGTATCTTCCTGGGATAGCGTGGTGATCGGTCGGGCCTGGAGAAGAAAGAGGCTCTGTTTGTCAAATGCCCATTCGATATCCTGCGGGTTTCCAAAGTGTTCTACCACCCGTTTTCCGGTTTTCACCAGTGTTTCAATCTCTTTCGGGGTCAAACAGGGGATGTCCCTTTTTGAAGTCGGGACAGGTGCCTGTCGGGTGGCGCCTCCCTTTTTCGTATCAAGAACCACCATGATTTCTTTGTTTTGGATGGTCTCTTCCACGATGTGCTTGCTTTTTGTGTCGATCACAAACCGGTCGGGTGCCACGGCTCCGTTGACGATGGCCTCGCCAAGGCCCCAGCTCGCCTCGATCACCATCTGACCCTTGGACCCGGAAACAGGATTCGCAGAAAAGAGTACGCCGGCGGCCTTTGCCGGGATCATCTCCTGAACCAGGATGGCGATCCCTGTGGACCCGTTCGTTCCCAGGCGGTCCATTTGATAGTAGAGGCTGTGCGCGTTCCAGAAGCTTGCCCAGCAGCACTTGATCTGATCCAGCAGCTCTTTGGAGCCACGGACATTGAGATAGCTCTCGAACTGCCCTGCAAAGGATGCGGTGGATCCGTCTTCCTGGGCCCCGGAGGAGCGGACCGCCACCCGAGGCAGGTTCCGCCCGTTGCTGGAGAGGTGGCGGTAAGCCTTGAGAATCTCATCCTTCAGGCCTGAAGGGTAGACCGCAGATTGAAAAAGCTTCAGCAACCCGGTCTCTGCACTCTGGTGAATGGGCTTGGAACGTTTCGCAACATTTTGCAGGTGGGTTTGAATCTTTTCCTGAAGGGCGTTTTCCCTGACAAAGCTTTCGTATCCAGAGGTGAGGATGCAAAAGCCCCTGGGCACCTGAAACCCTGCAGAGAGGAGATCACCCAGCTGGACGCACTTGCGGCCGGCCTGATGAAGGTTTTCCTGGTGTATCCGGTTTATCGGGAGAATGTGTTTCAAGGGTACGACCGTTCCTTCTGTGAAATCGCCCGGCAAAGGATCACGAGAAATTCATGTACTATTTTAGAATAGAAACAACACATTGCCAACATTTTACCGTCATTTACACGGCAGGGAGATAGGGACCTGAGCAGGCGGATCCCTGTGAGGATGCTTTGTGGATTTATACAATCGGCATGATCGGGCAGAAAGTGAAGATCATGCGGCTCGGACAGGGGAGGATCGTCCAAGGGTTTCGTCACATTTTCCATAAGATTGCTGATACTAATAAAAAACGCGCGCCCCAAAAGGACGCGCGTTTCCCTGTCTGAGTGGAAACCCGACCCGATCAAACCGCCTCTTCCAGGCCTAGCTCCTTGAGCTTCTCCTTGGTGGGAGTGCCGGTCTCCTCGTCCCATCCCATGGCGCGGCAAAAGTCCCTGATCAGGCGATCGCGGTCGAGCTGGACCCCCTTCAGGGGTCCCTGGGTCAGAGGCTGCTCTCCGAGGGCACGCACGTTCATGCGGAAGTCTCTGGCAGGAAAAATCCCCTCTCTGGCATTGAAGGCCTGCCGGAGATTCTGGATTCGTTCCCCCATGCGAAAGTAATCTTCAGGGGAGTAGCTCCATCCCGTGGAAGCATTGGTGTATTCGAAAAGGGGGAGCTTGCCGGAAAGGTAGAGGCCGAACATGCAGGCCCCGAGCCCGTTGGCCATCTGAATGTACTTACTGCCTGCTGCCATCAGGACCTCTTTGCCTTCGGTCTTGTACTTCTCTTTGACCCGGTAGACCGGTGGAGACTTGGGCAGGTCCTTGAAGAATGTGTGCATGGCGAACATCTCGTTCCACTGGTAACTCATGTTGGTGTGGCGCCCGGGAGTGGGTTCCATCTCGTAGGCTACCACGAACCCCGGATCGAACCGGGCATCGTGCATGGGCAGTTCCTGTCCGCCGGCGTGCATGGCGTACTGTTCACATCCCTTTCCGATCTTGGCAGCCGCCTTTTTGACACCGTCGGCGAGAAGGTCACCCACACCTTCCCGCTGGATCATCTTTTCCAGCAGGCTGATCACGCCCTCTGCATTGCCCCAGTTGAGGTCGATCCCATCCAGGTCGTCACGGCTCAGGATGCCGTTTTCGTAGCATTCCATGACAAAGGCCACCGTGGCCCCTGCAGAAATGGTGTCCATGCCAGCCCGGTTCAGCAGGTCGTTGATCTTGTAGATGGCATCCAGGTCGTTGTTCAAAATCTGGGCACCGAAGGAGCAGGAGGTTTCATACTCGGGCTTGTGGGTTTCCTCCAGGGGATACCT
>CAZSUQ010000339.1:0-6066 GCA_964609935.1 uncultured Thermodesulfobacteriota bacterium
CACAAGGAATCTTCTCTCGACGAAAACGGGATCATGGAGAAAACGGTCGGTTCTGAAGATGCCGGCATTCAAAAGGAGATGGAACAGCGCCAGATGGGAGAATGTGTTCAGGATAAGGTCAACCTTCTTCCGGAACCGCTGCGAGCTGTGATTACCCTTTTTGACACGATGGATCTCAGTCATCAAGAGATTGCCGAGATCCTCGGGATCACGGTGGAGAATGTCAAGGTAAGGCTGCACCGGGCCCGAAAAAAGCTTAAGGCCATCCTCGAAGAAGAATGCACCTTCGAGGTGGATGAAAGAAATGTAATGGTGTGTGAACCCTCGAACCGAAGGGAGAAGAAGGTGTAACCTTGTACCGTTTGATTCCGTCTTACCGGGCAGAGACAGGAGATTAAGAAGAATGGAGAAGAAGGAGGAAAGGAAAATGATCGAAACAAGGCAGGAAAACCCGGAAGCCGAGGCAGCACACTTGCCGAATGAACAATCCTCAGGAGACTGCCCGGCCCAGAGGATGAAAAAGGATGAGAACTACAAGCGGGTCATGATGGTTGCAGCCGGATCCGCGATGGCCGCCAACTGCGAGCCATGCCTGAACATGGTCATCCCGAATCTTATTGAAGTGGGGGTTCCGGATGCCGATATCCGCAGGGCAGTGGAAATCGGCCAGTACGTGAAAGACAGGAAGGCCGACACAATGAAAGAGGCGGCCGCCATCCTGGCAGGTACGAGCCTTTTGGATCAAGAAGTCCCGGAAGCATGCACCCCTGATGAGATGCGTTTTGTAAAGGTCGACAAGATGAGCATGCTGATCGCCGTTGGGGCCGCTGTCGCCGGCAACTGCGACGCCTGCCTGGCTGCCGTTTTCCCCGAGCTCAAGAAAGCCGGGGCCACGGATGAGGAGATTCGCGGGGTAATGGATATCGCTCAGACAGTGAAGGAAAGGCCGGCTGCCATGATAAAGGAGACTGTAGACAAGCTGACAGGAGCGGTCCTGTCAGGCGACCCTGCTGGGGAAGAGCATGCTGTCGAGGATAAAGAGCAGGCTTCATGCAATATGCGGGCTAGGGGCGGGTGAGCTTGTCAAGGCGGCGGAGGTTCGCCTGGATGCGCTTGTCCTGAGGCCGGATCTTCAGGGCCCTTTCCCAGTGTCCCCGGGCGCCTGTCCAGTCCTTGCCCTTCAGGCAGTCAAAGCCCTTGTTCAGGAGGATGTAAAAGCCGTTCTCGTCGGCCTCTTCAGCAGAGGGGATACCTTTTTCAACCGCTGCAACCTCCTCTTCGCCCATTTCCTGCTCGCCGCTCACAAGGGGTGACAATTCCATCCCTTGCTCATCGGATCCCTCCCCGGCCGGTGATTCGTAGCTCTCGCCGGCCAGAGCCTCGAGTTCCGCCCCTTCATCCTTTTCCGGCGCAGGGGCCACCGCTTCCGTGTCCCAGGGCGCAGGAGGCCCTGCCTGTTCTCCCTGAGTCCCCTTGAGCACACGGAGGAGGAAGGGAGGAAAATCCTTCGGGTTGAAAGGCTTCTCATAAAAGACAGCCGAGGAGAAGATCCTTTTATCCAGAAGGCCCTCGACGGGAAGAAACTCAACAAGAATCACCCACTTCTCCGGGTTGAGTTCGGACACGGCATCCCAGCCCAGAGAGTAGCCCGCCTTCCAGGACTGTTCCCATCCGTCCACGACAATACAGTCAAAAGTGAACTTCTCGCAGATCTCCTGGGCCACGGTGAAATCCTGGGCGCAATGCACCTCGATCACGTCGTCCATGAGCGCAAGCGACTTGGTCAGCTGCCAGAGCAGTACATCGCTGAACCCGAGAAGAAGAACCTGTTTCTTTTCCTTATCCGACATGCTTGGACTCCTCAGATCGCTCTTTTCCCCAGGGGTTTCGTCTCAGGCAGAGAATCCCGATCAGAATGGAAGAAAGGATCATCACCGGCAGGGTGAAGGAGAGAAACCTTGACTGTGTGTCCTCGAACAGGGCTTCCTGGGCCGCCTGGAGGGTGGCCCCGGCTCCGTGTACGGCTTCCTCGGGGATCATGAAGACGCAAAGAAGATCCTGCCCTGCATACGCAACGGCAAGAAACCAGCGCGTAACCTCTGGGCCGGGAGTACCACCCCTGGGATCTATGGAGAAGTAGCCTTCCTTTGCCCGGCTGTCCGTGATGTGCTGGAGCGTGCGCAACAGCGCCCTTCTGTTCCCGGGGTCTCCAAGGACCGGGGTCAGACGCTCACTGGGAGCGGAAGGGTAGAGAACCTCGAGTCCTTTGCGTCGCACCAGAAGGAAGTCTTCGTCCAGCCCGGAGAACTGGGCCAGCAGGCCGATCTCTCTGTTGCCGGACCTCATGCCGAGAGCATCCATGGTCGTTTCCGACTTCCCCTTCTCCATCTGGTCCACAACCACTGCAAACAGCTCGAGCTGCTCCAGGATCTGCTCCTTGTAAAGATGAACACCGAAAAAACGGGGCAACCTGTTCGCTTCAACCTGAAGGCCCCGAAAGCTCGCATAGCTGTAAGCCCACAAGGCCCAGAGGGGAAGCAGGACGGCCAGGAACAGGCCCATGCGAATGAAACCTCTTCGGTCTCTGTTTTCCCTGTTCGGCATCTCTATCCTTTTTCAAGAAAGAACCGTTCCCAGTGCCGGTATTCTTCCAGCCTGTCCATGCCCTCCATTTCAACCGACGACAGGCCCCGGAAGGCCAGGGACAACAGGGCCAGGTTGAAAAAGATCAGAACGAGCAGGCACACGGACTTCAACCGCCTCAGATAAAGATCGGAAGGATCGGCCTTGTCTTTAACCGCTCCGGAAGGGACCTCCAGGGATTTCTCGTTCCCCTGCACATCCGCTTCGGTCCTCGAAGAAGGCGGCGGCAGCACACCCCTGATCCTGAATCCGTCCACGAGACGCTTTTCCGCCTTCTCCATCTCTTCCCAGCGAACCGGCAGCTCCGGATGTTCCTGCAAGCTTGCGGCCAGATCCTGGGGTGATGCAAATCGATGGGCCGGATCTTCTTCCAGGGCCTGCAAGAGGATCCGATCCACCTCCTCCGGAAGCCCGGGCCTCACGCGGCTCGGGCGAATGAAACAGCCCGTGGGCGGCCTGAGCGTCAACAGGGAATAAAGCAAGGCGCCAAGCCCATATACGTCCGCACGCTGATGCAGAGCCGCCTCGGCGGTGAACTCGGGAGGGGCGTAACAGGACGCCTCCTCATCGAGCCCCTGAAAAGCCACGGTCGTGTGACGAAAGGCAAAGCGGATGCCCGGCAGGGCAATCCTCGGGTAGTAAGGGATGGGCCCGTCGGGCCAGGGTTGAAGAAAAACCTCCTGAGAATTCAAAAAGCCATGCGGCACGGATCGGTTTACATAGTCGAGGAGTCGGCAGAGCAGCCAGCAGATGCCCAATGCCTCCTCCAGGGAAAAGGCCTGATGGTTTTTTTTCCTCTCTCTCAGTACGTGGGAGAGGGGTTCCCCCCGGGATGGTTCCTCAGAGAAGAAAAACATCCCTTTCTCCTCTCCCTCCGCCAGGATGTTGAACAAAAAGGGGTGGAGGAGTTGCCTGAGCCGGCGCACCTGTGCCCGAAGCACATGCAAGGAATTCGGGTAGTCGATCTCGAACTCATGGGGAACGACGAACAGAGAAACCTGCAAGTCAAGAACGAGATCGTTTACCTGTAAAGGCTGAAAGGGATGTTCGGGGCGGGGCAGATCGTGGAGCGGGAACCTGTCTGTCGTATCAACGGATAAATCTCGTCCGTTCCCATTCCTGGAAACAAAGGCAATCCCTTTTTTTGAATGCTGGCTGATGGCCATGGCGTTGAAACGACCTGTCAGAGGTGTGGGCCCATGGGAAGAGTTCCTCACTTATTTTATAGAAAAACGTTAAAATTAAGAAATACTTATTTTCCAGGGTAGAAACCCTGGATTCCCAATTAAATTCAAGATGTTAAGAAAAATATCCGATCTCTTGTCTTGGGGATGTCCTGGAACCAACACCCTCCGTTAAACATTCTAATAGAGGAGGACGAATCTTTCGATCCAGCGCACCTGAGCTGTGATAGAATAGGGAAAAAGGCGCAGGGTCTAGGCCGAAACAGCCTGGACCCTCACAGGAAACATGCTCCATGAAAACCATGAACAGACTTCTTCTTGTATTCATCACAACCGCAGGCCTCCTGCTTGGCGCACCCTTCGGGCAGGTGGAGAACGCCCCGCCTCAAGCATCCCCGTATGTGGAAAAGCCGAAAAAAGGCATCCGCATTAACCATGTCGACAGGGATGCCGACGCTTCCGTTGCCTGGCTCAAGATCCGTGTCCTCTCGGATACGGCGATTGAAGAAACGTGGGAGGTTGTCCAGACCCTGGAAAACTGGGACCAGGCCATGGACCTGATCTCCCGCGTGGAAACCCTGGGAGAAGATAACGGAGAGATCCGGTACAAGCTCTACGTGTCTCCGCCCTGGCCGCTGGGGAACTTCGACTCCATCGTCCGGATAACAAGAACGGGCAAGCCCCGCATGTTTCTGTACCGGGTGGAACAAGGCTTTATGCAGGGATCCTTTGGGAAGATATCCGCAGGGGAAACGCCGGATGGGGGGAGCTGGATCTTCTTTGAGAATTACGGAGCCCCTTCAGCCCGCTTTCCGGACTGGATGGTCAAGATCGGCATCCACCTTGTCGTACCATCCGTTCTGAAGGACATTCACAAAAGGATTCTCGAGGTGACCTCTCAATGATCGGGCTCAGGGCGACTCGACCTGTACGGACTCGATGATCACATCCTCCACGGGAACGTCCTGCAAGGGTCCCTTCCTCCCTGTGGGCACCTTTTCGATCCGCTCCACCACGTCCATTCCCTCCAAGACCTTTCCAAGGACCGCATAGCCGTAGCCCCTGGGCTCCTTTCCACGATGATCGAGAAAACCGTTGTCCTTGCAATTGATGAAGAACTGATTCGTGGCACTGTCCACGACCTGTGTCCGCGCCATGGCCAGGGTTCCGCGAAGGTTTTTGAGCCCGTTGTGGGCTTCGTTGCGGATGGGGCTCTGTGTGGGCCGCTTTTTCATGTTGGTGTCGAACCCGCCCCCCTGGATCATGAAGCCGGCGATCACGCGATGAAAGATGGTGCCGTCATAGGCTCCGTCTTTCACATACGCGAGGAAGTTCTCCACGGAAACAGGAGCAAGCTCCCGGTTCAGCTCCAGCACGATGTCGCCTGCAGAGGTCTTCATGCGCACACGGGGCTTGCCATCCTTCGCCACGGGCGGTTCCTGCTCTTTCTGTTCCACAGGGGCCTTCTCCTCTCTGTCGGCTTCGGAAAAGGCCGTGCCTTTCGAGGTGTCTGCCTCTTTCCGGACAGGCTCTTCACCCGGGCACCCCGCAAGGGGAAACCACAGAACAGACAGTACCCACAGGGCGGCGATCCACAAGGGAATCCCTTTTGCATTTCGTTTCATGGATTTTCTCCTCAACAGGGCGCCTGCCTTGCATCTGGCCATTTTTGGGCGACCTGCTCAAATGGACTTGTTCAACGAACTGTCAACCGACTCTAACAGCACTTCACACCGCCACCATACTGAAAAGGGTTTCACCCTTTGTCAAGACAGATTGATTTCCCAACCTTCATTCGTTACGTTATGCGAGGACAGGGTGCTGGAAACCCTGTCCTAACGGGACTCTCCCATGTGTCAAGACAAATTGGAACAAGGGGAAAACCATGGCCCGTCAGAACGAGGTGGACAATTACAGCCAGTGGAGGCCCGGCAACAAGAAGGGGCTTTACGAGAGCTACTTCCTCAGGGGGAACTGCCCGGATGAGCCTCGTGCCTTCTGGATAAAGTTCACGATCTTTGCCCCAAAGGGGAATCCCAGGGAGGCGGAGGGGGAGTTGTGGGCCATCTACTTTGCAGACCTGGACGGAAGCAAGGTTGCGGTGAAGGAAACCGATTCCCTTCGGAACTGTCTCTTTGCCGCCGACCGCTTCGAGGTACGGGTGGGCAGGGCGCACCTGACCGACGGCGTGACCAGGGGGAGCTGTACGCATGGATCCCACACCATCGAATGGGATCTC
>CAZSUQ010000340.1:0-6055 GCA_964609935.1 uncultured Thermodesulfobacteriota bacterium
GACGTGTCAACCAATTCCAAACGTAAATCGGGGACATCTTAATTGGGCGCTACACGTGTACCGCTCCGTGACGTAGTATTCCAGGATCGCCTCACCGCGTTCCAGGACCTTCTGGATCGTGGACAGCTTGACCGGGTCCACGGAAATCCACATCAGGAAGGAGGGATCTTCTTCCTTGAGATTGTCCACGAACCTCTTGAAGTCGGCCTTCAGGTTGCCTCGCAGACCCTCGAGCTCCTCGATCAGTTCCCGATTCAGCCGTCCGTCCGGCCTGGCCCGCTCCTCGGCCAGGCGCTCCTCGACCCTCCGGATCTTGGCCCGCATCCGGCGCTGCCGGTCGAAAAAGGCCTGGCGTGTCAGATCCTGGAAAGGTCTTTCCAGTTGATCGAGCCTTTGCCGCCTCTTCAAGCCACGGAGCTTCTCGCCGTAGGCCAGCGCTTCTGTCATGTACTCTGCTCGAGGATGCCGGCGATGGAGCTTGAAGAGCAGCTGGATCAGCGTGTCGTAGACCTCGATTTTGCTGCCCAGGAACCCCTCCCTGTCCTCACGGCTCTCCAGCAGCGGGACCATCCCCTCGATGATGGCTACAGCCTCTTCGTACTCCTTTAACGCCTGCTCTTCGTTGTCCTGTTTTTCATGAAGCCTGCCGAGCCTGTAGTGGCCCCGCCAGCTCGTCTCGGACCTGCCGATGTCACGGGCAATCTTCATTCCCTCCCGGTAGTTCCGTTCCGCCAGCATGAAATTCCCCATCTCCTCGTAGATCCCGCCGAGGCGAATCAGGTTCAGAGCCTGGCCCCGTTTGTCTCCCAGCCCCTCGCAAATCCCCAGTGCATGGTAGATCTGCTCCAGGGCCTTGGGGTATTTCTTGAAGAGTGCATGGATCTGCCCCATGTTCGAGGTGACCATGGCTTCTTCCCTGAGGTCTTTGTGATCCTGGAAGATCACGAGGGCCTGCCTGTAATCCTCCAGGGCCTCTGCGTGCCGGCCCATCCGCGTCTTTGCAAACCCGAGGTTGTTCAAGGCGACGGCCGCCCCCTTGATGTCCGTGTCCTGATGTCGGTAGATTTCAGCCGCCTTCCGATAGCAGGCAATGGCCTCGTCGTAACGCCCCAGCTCTTCATGGATGAGCCCTATACCCACCTGGGCGTCCGCCTCCCGCTTGCGATCGCTGTTCCGGCGGGCCCACGCCTTGAGTTCCCTGTAGGCGCTGAGGGAATCGGAGTACCTCCCCAGGTTCCACCATACGTTGGCGAGATAGGTGAGCTCGATCATCCTGTCTTTTTCGCTGCCGAGTTCCTGGTCGAGCGTCATTGCCTCTTGAAAGCGTTGTCCCGCCTCTTCATAATCACCGATGTCAAACCGTGCGGATCCCTGGCGCCGGAGGTTGGTGCGCAGTCTTTCCCTGTCCTCGTGCTTCCTGTTCAGCGCAAGCGCCTTTTCAAAGAGGTTGATGGCGCGGGGGATATCGCTGGCTTTCTGGTGCGCAAGGCCCAGGTTGGAAAGGTCCAGGGAGATCTGTATTTCCCGACCCAGTTCTTCATGCAGGGCCAGGGACCTCTCCCATTCCCGGATCGCGCCCTGCATGTCTCCCTCGTTGTAGAGCTCCAGGCCCTGCTTCATGGATTCCCGGGCGGATCTTGCCGCCTCCGTGTCCTGCTCCCCGGTGGTGTTCATCTGCTTCGACCCGTCCCGGAGAAGGGGCTTGCGTGAGTGGCAGGCGGCCAGCAGGAGCATGCAAAGGGTCAGCATGAACAAGCGCTTGACGATCTTCATGGCAGCATTCCCTGATTTCTCCATTCGATTGATTCCGGGTGAAGGTCATTCATGTTCTGGGGGTTCTTTCTTCCCGAGGCGGGCAAGCGCCTCTCCGGAGTGTCTTTCCGCCCTCTGCGCCCAGCCGCTTCGGCTGGTGTCCTGGTTCAGGTACTTCTCCCAGACACGCACCGCAGCTGCATAGTTGCCGAGTTCGAAGTAGGCCTTGCCGAGGTTGTAGTACGCGGGCAGGCGGGCGGGTTGCGACAGGATCGCGGACTCCAGCTGCTCGATCCCGGACCTGTATTCTCCTGCGGCGCACAACAGGGCCCCGTAGTTGTTTCTGGCCTCTGCGTATTCCGGGTTGAGCGATAGAGCTTCCCTGTGCAGGGCGCGTGCTTCCCCGGACCTTCCCGTGTCGTCGTACAGGTTCGCCAGGTTGTTCAGGGCCACGTCGTTTCGCGGGTTCGCCGCCAGGACGATCTTGAGCTGGCGTTCGGCCTCGGAAGCCATCCGGGCACACCAGGGTTCGTTGCAGGGTCCGGTGGTGGAGCGCTGCTTGCGTCGGATCGCCCGAAGGCGGAGCGGCTCGATGTCCGAGGCCTTCCACCACTGGGCCGGTTCTTTGCAGCAGAGCGCCTGCTTGTGAAGAGCCACAGCCAGGTTGTTTCGGGCCGACGGGTCCCCGGGGAAGGCGGTCAGAAACTGCTCGAAGGCTACCTGCGCACCCTTGTAATCGTCCCCTGCGAGCCGGGTCAGCCCTTCCTCAAAGGAGCGGCAATAGCCTCTCAGGTCACCAAGGGTCTGCTGAAGCCCCTGCAGGCGCTCTTCCAGAATCGCGGAGCCTTCATCATCCAGGGAATCCCCCCTCCTGATCATTCTCTTCAGGAAGCGGACCCCTGCGTAGGGGTCGAAGCCGGCCACATAGGCGTATTTCATGCCGAGGCGGTCCGCCTCGAACTCGTCACTTCGCTGGAACTCGGTGAGAATCGTGCGCGTCCTCGGAAGTCCCTCCACCACCGTTCTTCCCAGGGCCTGGACATGGCGAACCGTGTCAATTACGTGGTCCCTCTCCACGTGGGCGATCTCGTGCGCGACGATGAACGCCAGGACATCCTCAGAGTCCTGAAGGTGCTCCTTCACGTGCTGAAGCAGGCCCACGTTCAAGTAGATGCGGCCGCCCGGCATGGAGTAGGCCTGCAGGCTGGGGTTGTTGATGATAAAGAGGGAGTACTTTTCCCACAGATAGGGGAAGTGATTCCTGCGGACGATCCGTTCCAGAATCCCGTTGTGCCTGGCCGTGAGGTAGGTGTCGTGTACAATGCCCTGGGCTTCGAGCTCCCGCTGTTTTTCCTCGGGGTTTCCGTGGAGAACCAGCGGCCCCTTAGAGATCCCCTGGAGAACGCCCAGCTCCAGCCTGGCCGCCTGCCCTTCCGGCGTGGAGGGGTTCACGGCCAGGGATCTCTGGTAGGCATCCATCGTTTTTTCCCCCTCTCCGGCCTGATGGTAGAGGGCGCCCAGCATGTTCAGGGCGCTCTGGCAGTCAGGGTCCAGCCGCACGGCTGCCAGGAGGTTTGCCCGGGCAAGACCTTCCTTTCCCATGAGCCTGTATATGGACCCCAGCATGCACCTGGCACCGGGCTCATCGGGTGCCTTTTCCAACTCCTCGATGCAGTGCCTGAATTCCGGGTCGAACAGGGGCGAGCCCCTCGTGTTGTGGTGCCTTCCCTTCAGGAAGTGAGCCTTCTGAAAGAGCGGGCTGCGTTTCAGGACAAGGTCGAGCAGGCGCAGGCTCTCCTCGTAGTCCCCTTGACGGTAGGACTCGAGTGCCCGGTTGTAGAGACGGCCCTCCTCTCCGTATTTGAGTTCCAGGATACGCGCCCGTGCCCTGTCGAGATACTCCGTGCCCGTTCCGCTGCTGCGCTTTGCCACGGACAGGTACTGTTTAAAATAAAGCTCGGCATTCTCTCTGTCCTGGTTGGCGCCCCGTTTCCTGAAAAACTCGTCATGTACGGAGGCGAGCCCATAGTAGGCCCGGGGGTCCACCTCCTCGGTTTCCATGAGCTTTTCAAACGCCCTTCGTGCACCGTCCGGGTCCCTGTCGTCGAGAAGTGTCATCCCCAGCCAGAGGGTGGAGGAAGCGTGGTCCGGGTCGCTCCGCAGGGCTTTCCGGAATGCCTGCCCGGCTCCCCTGAAATCTTCACGCCTGTAAAGGGCGTACCCGAGTCCGAACAGGATGTCCGGGTTCACCGGATCGCGGCGCAAGGCCTCTGTGTAAGCCTCGGCACTGTTTTCCCAGTCCTGGAGCCTGGCAAAGTCCCTTCCCCTGTCGCAAAGCACCTGGATCGCGATCTTCCGGTCAGCCTCTGCCGTATCGTTCCCGGCCAGGGCAGGGAAGGCGGGAAAGATCCCTGACAGGACCATGATCAGTGACACACGCAACGACACCTGCAAAGAAAGCGGAATGGAAAACCGTCTGTGCCCATGGGGCCGGGTCCAGGGCCCTGTTTCTTTATCCGATTGCATCTGTCGTACTCCGGTTCGTAAATCCAGGCATTGCGCTTTCCGCCTGCTGCATCTCTTGCAATCTCCGGGTTTATACATCAACTTCATCATGTGCCTGCCCTCCCGGATCTGCCCCCAGGGCTCAGCCCGGCAGGCTCCTGCGGAGTGCGTGGCGAATGATCCCTTTCACTGCCTCATGGACGGTCGTGGCCTGCTTCGGCGTGAGTTCTCCGGATTTGAGTTGATCTGCTGCAGCTGAAATCGCGATACAGGCGGGTCGTATCTCGGCGTTCATCTCACGGGGCAGGTGTTCGACCCCGTAGGCCCTGAAAGCAGCTACGTAACCGGGAAGGAGGAGGTGCCTGAGCTCGTTCCCCCGGTTCAGGCGTTGGGCCTGAAGGCTCAGGTCCCGGTTCAGAAGGGACATCCACAATCCGAATTCGAGGGCCTCACGTTTTCTCTGCCCCTTCATTTCTCCAGTGTTTGAGCGTTGACGCACATCTTCTTGGATCTCGGCAAAAAAACCTCGAAGCTCTCCGGGGCCGTACAGATTCGACATCATCCTCTTCCGGAAGAGCGATACCTTTTGAACGAGGGGTCCCTGGCCGTTCATGGACCCCAGAAGCGTTTCCACATGCTCTGCCATGACATTCGCCTGGTTCTTTGCCTCTTTCTCGATCATGTCGAGACTTAGAAGGATGTCTATGTTCTGGAGCAGGATCCCCAGCGAGAGAAAACAGGTCGCCTCATGGACGCTCGTATTCGGGAGCAGGGTTCGAACGGGCTCAACGCCTTCGGGTGTAAGGATGTGGGACACGGCTTCCATAACGAGTTCCGGCCTCACGTCGTCAGGCAGACGCTGCAGGCTCTTCCGGGCGACCATTTCTCCCAGAGGGGCCGGGCCCCCAGGCCGGAGGTAAAGAAGCAGCGAGACGACAAGGATCGCCGCCATGGACAAGGCCAGTGCAGCGCGGGCGGGTCGTGAAGAAATCAGGGACGTTTCAAGGAATCTCAGGATTCGGCTGCCCGTATGTTCCTTGTGTGCCCTTTCCCTGGCGGCCAGCCTGGCGCGCACCTTTTCCCGCGAGAAGCCATCCCGGCCCTCCACCATCTCCAGGCTGTGGCAGATCTCGGCGAGTCTTTCCAGGCAGGCCTCGCAAGTCTCCTTGTGCGCCTCAAAGGCCTCCATTTCCTCCGGCTCCATGGCCCTTTGGGCATACCTCCACAGGATGAGCTCGTTCGAGGCCGGGTCTTTTCCATATCCACAGAAGGGGAGGGGTTTGTCCCGGCTCTTCTTCCGAAGCAAGCGGAGCAACGTTGCCTGGTCCTGAATGTCGCTGCTCGGTTTGTCTTCCATCGTGTCAGAACTCCAAGGGTTTCTTCATGAACAAAAAGGTCTCGCACTGCCAACGAGCATCGGTTTCTTGAACCTTAACCTTTTTGTACGCAGAATCGATCCCAAAATCCACTCGGTCTCCAGCGGTTTTTCTAGTTTTTTCCCGTAAGGGATTTCCCCAATGATTTCATGCAGTTCTTCAGTTTGGACACGGCGCCGATCTTTCTGCTGGAAATCCTCTTTGTGGACAGATTCATGATCGCGCCTACTGCTTTGTTCACGGGCCCGAACAGATGGTCCCATTCCTTAACCAGGCCTTCCATCCTGCGTCTCAGCCTGGAGTCGTAGATCAACAACTCGGCGAGTTCCGCGTCGGACCGATCCCGCCTGTATTCGGATCCCGAGAGCAGGCCCTGCCTGAATTGTTTGTCCAATGCTTTCTGCTTTTCCCTCACATCGGTG
>CAZSUQ010000341.1:0-6052 GCA_964609935.1 uncultured Thermodesulfobacteriota bacterium
GGCCTTTGTCTCTTATGCCACGGGCCGGTCCAAAATTGCTTCACGATTTCGTTTGGACCTAGCGAAGAAATCAGGCCCTCCAAATGTCAAGATCCCTGCCATAGATGCTGCAAAGACGTGTACAACAGAGCGTTTGGTGTGTCGCGTTGATATTGTTCTTCGGGATTCAGGCAGCGAATACCCCATCCTGCCATGATATCAACGCCCCGCTAACGTCAACCACACGAACTCACCGCAGCCGCTTGAGCAGCTGCTCCGCTTTCCTCTTCTGCTCCTTGTGGGCCGAGGCTTTTAGAAGGGCGTTAACGGCTTGTGGGCGTTTGCCGAGTTCGTAGGCGCAGTAGCCCATCATGAGATAGGCCCGGCCGTTTTGCCCGTCGAGCCTGGCGCTTTGGCTGAAGGCCCGGTAGGCGCCCTGAAAATCCTTTTCCATGTAGAGCAGATCCCCCTGGAGGGACCAGAGGCGGGCCGTGGGTTCGGCTTGCAGTGCCCGGTTGAGGGCGTTTCGGGCCTTGGTGGGCTTGTGTGCGGCAAGGTGGATGGAGACGAGCTGTTCGTATTCTCTAGGAGATGCTTCGTCGGCCACGGCTTTTTCCAGGAGGTCGCCGGCCACCACCGGGACATGGATGGCGGCATACAGGTTGGCCAGGAGGATCTTTTCCTCGCGGGACAGTTCTGCAAGGTAACTGTAGATGGTCATGGCTACAGCGGCCATCTCGTAGTTCCCCCGGATAGCCTCGAAGCGGTAGAAGAGCTTCCATGTTTCCGGATCTTCCCTGTACAGGGAGAGCATCCTGTTGAGGAGTCTTTCAGCCTGAAGTGGTTGGAAAAGCTCCACGTAGGATTGAAAGAGGGCGTGGAACCACTCCTTCTCCGGGGTGCCGTGAGCACCTGAAATGAGCTTCTTGAGGATGGGGACCGCTTCCATGTGGCGGTTGTCCATGACGTGGGCCATGGCAGCGTGATAGAGGAGGTCCGGGTTCTTGTCCTCGCTCAGGGAAAAGCCTCTTTTGAGTGCTTCAGCGGCCAGGCCGAACCTGGCCTGCTCCAGGGCAACCTGCCCCAGGTTGATCCACGCCGGGCCATGGCAGGGATCCAGGTTCACGGAGCGAAGGAAGTGAGGCAGTGCGGACCCGGTTTTTCCGGAGAGATACAGGGCATTGCCCAGGCTGAATGCCAGCATGCCGTGGTTTTTACCCGGGTGCTTCTGAAGATATCTCTCCAGGACCTTTGCGGCCTCGGTGAATTCATCCCGCTTCATGTGCTGCTGGGCCTTGTAGAGAACCCGGCTGATGCCGATGGGGATCATGGGCGCCCTGCGTCCGCCGGATGCCTCGCAATCATCCGAGAGGGGGAGTTTGTATTCCTGCACATCAAAGGGTTTTCTCTGTTCCTGGGCCTGGGCGGATCGAACGATTACGGGCACTAGCGCGGCTCCTGACAGAAGCACCAGGACAGGAATCAAGATGGAACGAACTCTAAGCAATGGGCTTGCCACGTCGCCTTCGGCTCCTCGTAATTTCCACTTCGCTCTGACACAACATCCGGACATTCTTTATGTCTGCGCAAGAGGTCTTTTCCAACGGACCCTGTCCGGATATTGAACGATCCGTCTAGTCCCGCAGGGTGAACCGGATCGGGACCTTGACCCGGTAGGATGGGACCGTCTCCCCCATAATCCTGCCCGGCGGGAATCTCCAC
Organism: uncultured Thermodesulfobacteriota bacterium; assembly: GCA_964609935.1. Lineage (GTDB taxonomy): Bacteria > Desulfobacterota > DSWW01 > DSWW01 > DSWW01 > CAYTRL01. Next base: position 1,702 of record CAZSUQ010000341.1, read on the forward strand.
CGGTTGAGCACGCCCTTTACGCTCTCCTCGAAGAACCCCGCAGGGGACGCTTCCAGGATCTTCACCTCCTTCACGTTTCCCCTCTCATCCACCACCACCTCTGCCAGGACGGTTCCCTCGATCCCCTGTCGCTTGGCCTTGAAGGGATAAACAGGGTCGATCCTCACAAGGGGCTCGGGCCGGCGGTCCAGCTCGGATGCCTCGTAGATCATGCGGATGTCGAGACCCGTGGTTCCCACAAGCTCGGTGTTCCATTCGAACCGAACGGCGGGCATGTCCAGGGCCTTCACCATGGGCTCGATGAGCTCGGGCCGAAAGACCTCGGGCACGTTCCGGGGTTCTCGGGGTTTCGGCTCCTTGAACGCCTCCTCTTCCGGCGGAGGGGGCTCCTGTTCACGCACCCTCACGAGGTTCACGGACACGGGATCGGTCATGTCCAGCCTGGGCGTCCGGACCTGGGTGAGCATGGGAAGCAGGAGGAAGAGAAGCACATTGATAAAAAGTGCAAACAGGAATGCAGGCACGATCCATGCGGGGAACCGGTTGACTCTGATGGTCTCTGTCTCTGTACTCATCCAACCTGTCCAGTATGTCGGGAAGTTGTTCGATGCTGCGCCGGGTTTCCCTCGGAGATTTGTACCGGACGACTTTGCAGGGGGCGGGGTCGATCTACGATTCGCCTCCGGCCTGCCTGGACGCGGCCAGGCTCACGTTCTGCACACCTGCCAGTCGGCACTGGTCCATCACCTTGATCACAACGCCGGTCTGGCTCGCCTGGTCCGCCACCACCACAACCGAGCTCTCGGGATTCTCGCTCAGTACGCGCGCCATGTGGGCCCGCACACTCCGCACATCGATCTGTTTCCGGTCCAGAAAGACCCTGCCGTCCCGGGTGACGCCGATGAGCACGTTCCCCTTCTCCTTCATCTCCGCAGTGGCTGCCTGGGGCCGCTGCACATCGATGCCGGTCTCCTTGACGAAGCTGGTGGTCACCACAAAGAAGATGAGAAGAAGGAAGACCATGTCGATCAGGGGGCTCATGTTGATCTCCACACCCCTGTGGCTCCTTCGGAGGCTCTGTCTCACGTTGATCATGAAGGACCTTTCCCTTCCCTCTATTGCCAGCGCTCAGACGTGCCGCATGAGCACGACGGCGATCTCTTCCAGCCGCATCTCCAGCCGGGCGGCCCTGCGATAGAGGTACCCGCTCAGGAAGAGGCCCGGGATGGCAACGATCAGGCCGCTCTGCGTGGTGATGAGCGCCACCGAGATCCCGCTGGACAACCCCTTCACATTGCCGGTACCGAAGATGGAGATCACGTTGAAGGTGTGGACCATGCCGATCACGGTGCCCAGGAGCCCCAGAAGCGGTGCCACGGCGGCCAGGACCGCGATCACGGCCAGGTAGCGCCTGAGCTGGGGCCGCTGCCTCAGGGCGCAGTGGTAGAGGATGTTCTTGTCCAGGGACGGATCTCCCGTGCGCTCCCGGACGAAGCTCTCCACGATCCTGGCCCGGAGCCCCTTCATGGCCATGCCGCTCTCGGCCTCCCGGAGGAGCCGGATGGCGTCCCGGATCCGGATGTCCTGCCGGCTGAGCACGGAGAAAAAGTGGAGCCGCTCCGCGATCAGGGTCCACATGATCACCGAACAGAGGATCAGCGGGCTCATCACCCAGCCGCCCTGCGTGAGGTAATCAACCGCGCTCTGCAGGAGGTCCATTCCGGCTCTGTTCCTTCTGTGTGATGTTCGTCAGTGCCACGGCCTTCTCTTCCATCTCGCCGATGATGTGATCCACGCGCCGGGACAGGAAGGTGTGGAAGAGCATGATCGGGATGGCCACGGCCAGGCCCAGCTCCGTGGTGATCAATGCCTCTGAGATGCCCCCGGACATCATCTTGGGGTCGCCGGTGCCGTAGAGGGTGATCACGCGAAAGGTGCTGATCATGCCGGTCACGGTGCCCAGGAGTCCCAGCAGCGGGGCAATGGCCCCCAGGATGCCGAGCACGGCCAGGAAGCGCTCCAGGCGCGGGGCCTCCCTGAGGATGGCCTCCTGCAGGATGTTCTCCTGGGTTTCACGGTCCTCGTGCCGGCTGGCCAGCCCTGCGGCCATGATGTTCACCACGGGCCAGCCCCTGGGCTCGTACTTCCTCACCAGCTCATCGCAGCCGTCCCACTCTCCGTTGGCCGCCATCCGGTTCATGGTGGCCATGATGCGGTCCGTGTTGCCGTGCACGCGGTTCAGGTAGAAGACCCGCTCCAGCACCAGCACCAGGGCGAGCACGGCAATGGCAAGGATGGGCCACACGATGGGCCCGCCGCTTCGGATCTGCTCCCACAGGCCGGGCTTGTGCGTGATCTGTCTCAGGGCAGCGCCGCCGGAAAGGTCGATGTAGACCGCCTCCACCTCTCCCTGCATGTACCTTTTCAGGTTGCGGCGCACGAGTCGGCCCGGAAGCTCGGAGAGCGCGTAGAAGCGCTTTCCATCCTCGGAATAACGAAGGAAACCGGTCTCCTCCCCGGTGCGGTAGACGGCCGTGAACTTCCCGAGGGTGAGCACCTCTCCCCTCCGGTCCTCACCGCTCCTGTCCACAAAGTCCTGTTCCTTGAGCACCACCTCACCGGAGCGCCTGGTCTCCTCGAGGTAGAGGTCTGCCAGCACCCGGATGTCGTCCAGGCCGGGGAAGTACTTCTTCTCCACAAGGGGCTTGATCCGTTCCAGGCGGTCCCCTGAGAAGGCCGTGAACAGGGAGTGCTTGAGGATGCCTTCCAGCTCCCTGGCCGAGATCCGCACGGTCCCGATGATCTCGCGGAACTGGAGCTCCTTGTCCGCCCACGCTTCGGAAAGCTCGGCCTCTTTTTGCTTGCTCCGGGCAATGCTCTCTTCAAACCCTGCAACGGCCTTCTCCAGGGCCGCTTCCCTGGCTTCGAGACGCGTGACCTCTTCCAGCAGGGCGGTTCGGTCCTTGAGGATCCTCCGGGTGGCCTCCCTGGCCGCTTCATCCGCAACCTTGCGTTCCCTGGCCGCCTTTTGCGAGGCGGCGCGCATGTCCTGGGCCCGGCTTTCGAAGGGCACCCATGCAAGGGGCCCAATCAGGAGAAAGAGGCAGGCAAGGATCAAGCTCGACTTCTTCACGGGTTGATCCTCCCAAGTGGCAGCTTCACCAGTTCGATGGATCTCTGCCTGCCTGCCATCTCCATGGCCATGCGGATGCCGCGCCTGTACCTGGAGGGAAGCTCCACCCACTCGCCTGTGGCTCGGTCGTATTCCCCCGCCCGCGAGCCGTCCGGGGTCTGCCAGAACACGGACAGCCTTCCCAGCCGGAAGATATCCGCAAACAGGGACTCGCCCCCCACGCTGATCTTCTGCTGGTACACCTCCACATTGTCCCCGTACTCGCACTCCACCTGCAGGGCCTCCAGCAGTCGCCGGAGCTTTTCAGCCGGCGTGGAATCCGCCAGGGCGAGGGTCTCTCTCAGGGAGCGGATCCGCAGGGTGCGCTCCTCGGGAAGGAAGGGAAGATCCTCCTCCACCCAATCCTCTAGGCGCTGGAGCAGGCTCTCCATGACCTCCTGAAGGCCCTGCTCGAGCCGTGCGGATTCCTCCAGGCGACGCTCCAGTTCGCTCACCTGCTCGCTCAAGGCTCGATCCTTCTGCTCCAGCTTTGCCCTGTACCTCTCCAGCACCTCCACGTGGGCCTTTGCAGCCTGGTACCGGGCCTCCAGCTCCACCTTCTCCCTGGCCCAGGCGTCCTCTTTGCGCTGTGTCTCCTGCCGGATATCCACCGTGCCCTTTACCTTGCCGGTGAGCTGCTTTTCCGGTGGAGCGGACGAGCCGGTCTGTCCGGTCACCTGGGTCGTGAGGGACAGAAATAGCAGGAGAGGTATGATTCTTTTCAACATGTTTTCGAAAACCCCCAATCCGTCGAAGGAGAAGCACCCATCTGCCGTGTTGGATTCGTTCCACGGTCGCAGGCGCCTATTTTCGCATCTCGCAGCCGGATTTACCACCCGCCCGCGGCTTGGAATTAATATTCAACAGGAGATCGATTGCGCACGCAAGGCGATCTGCCATCGGCTTACAGAATTAAGAAAAAACGCCCAACGCAAATGTAATGAAGGCCATATTTTCTTTGTCCATGCGGAACGTCAAGAGAGGTTCCACTCACGATACAACTTGTCGTAGAATAGGGTTTGCTCGGATCGGGAACGGAAAGGGGCAGGAGATGGAACCAGGGAACACCCGCTCAAACAAAGACACGAGGAAAAGGACAGCATGAATCTCTTTCACGGTTCGTCCGGATGGAGCCTTCTGATGGTTCTGGCGGCGGTGCTGCTTATTGGCTGCGGCAAC
>CAZSUQ010000342.1:0-6052 GCA_964609935.1 uncultured Thermodesulfobacteriota bacterium
CCTCGACTTCCTTGCCAAAGAGGAAGACCCGAAACCGCTCGGCTCGTTTGCGGAAGTTGAATCCGTTCCTTGACGGTTTAAAAAAAAAGCGAGGCCGAGGTCGGTTTCTTCCACGCAACCTCGGCCTCTTTGATTCTTACCCGGTCAGTCTATCTTGACGATCAATCAAGTAAAGAATTCTGATGCGAAAGGCTTCCCGCTCAAACCCGGGCAAAGCCACAGACAGGAACCGGGTCCTCAGGACCCGGTTCCCCTTGCTAGATGGCGGCACCCGTATCCGGGTGCCGCGGTTTCCATTATGACTGCGGACAGCGGCTGTTCGTCATTCTCCTCCGCACCTTGACGAGGAGAACCGTTCCGATGGGCAGCAGTACGATGGACAGGTGATTGAACAGATCCGAATCGTGGAGTGTACGGGCCCTGGAAACCGAGGCCTCGGCCGGGGTCGGTTCCGACCACGGAACCGCAGCACAGTCCGGGTCCTCAGCGTCAATCCACTCATCGCAGTCGTCGTCCACCCCGTTACCGCAGATTTCCGCAGCCCCAGGATTCACGCCCGGGTCGGCGTCGTCGCAGTCCTGTTCAGGATACGTACAAGTAGGTGCTGCCGGGTCTCCATAACCGTCTCCGTCCTCGTCCAAACCCTCCGGGGCTTCGCAGACAGGGTCACCGGTGCAGGCCAGGTCCTCGCAGCAAGGGTCTTCCCACCCGGCGGCATTGCACGGGTATTCACAGGAATCCTCGCTCTCGTGACAGATGTCCTCTGTGCAGTCGTTTTCATCCATGCAGGGATCCAGCCCGTCCTGGCACGATCCGTCACTGCAGAACTCCTGCCCGTCACAGAACAGATCGTTGTTGCAGGAAGCCGAAGCCTCCGGCTCTTCATCTGCGCCGCCCTCACAATCGTTGTCCAGTCCGTCGCAGATCTCTTCCGCTCCCGGATGGATGTTCGGGTTGCCGTCTTCGCAGTCGCCGGCACAGATCCGGTGACCGTCCCCGTCCGCCTCCTCCGGGGGCACGGTGCCGTTGCAGTCATTGTCCAGGCCGTCACAGACCTCGGGGGCTCCCGGGTAGCAGGAGGCGCAACCGTCGTTGCAGTCCTGATTGTCGGCTACGTAACCCGCGGGCTGGCTGCACGCCAGGGTGGAATCGTCCGGGTTCCCGTACCCGTCGGTATCGGCATCGCGATACCAGCTCTGCCGGAGCTCCACGCTGAAGTCCAGCCCCGAAGAATGGAAGGGGGCGTCCACCGGGCCCGACAGGATGGTCCACGGAATCGGCACAAAAACCGGTATGCACCACTGGAAGAAGTAGAAGACGTCAACGCACCCGACAGGCAAAAAGGTCATGGTGCCCGACATGCTCAGGCTCTCCTCATAGACCGCTGTTTCATGGTACCCGTTGCTGCGGCAGGCGATGCTGCTCACCTGCCCCTCCGTGTCGAAAACCAGACCGTCAGAGACGCTGATCCGGTTTCCGCACAGGTTTCCGGAAACCGAGAGCGCAACGTCCAGCCCGATCCCGGCAGTGAACACGAAGGGGATTCCAAAGGCATAATAGAATAATCTCCCTGATATGCTATCGGCAGCCCCAGCGCAGCTATCGAGCAGGTAAGAAGAGAAATCCACGTGATCGTTCACCCTGAGGTCGAAACTGGGCACAAACGGCATGGGAAAGATCATGTTGAGACCGAACAGCCAGGGGATGTAGAGCGAACCCTCCGCCGTTAATCCAGCCCCAAAGTCAAACTCCCAGTATCCCGAGCCGGCACCTGCCTGAAGGGTGCGCGTGGAGTCGTTGAGAGAGAAGCCCCCACCCACGTTCGCGTAGATTGCGCTGCCCATCCCTGTGGCGAATCTTCCCTGCAGGGGGAACGCGCCTCGTGTCCAGCCCGGCTGCCATCCCGTGTCAAAATCGAAGCTGGGCCCGAAACCGACAGGACCGAACTGCACATTATCGGTGTGTGTGCCTTGTATGGAGGGCCCGAATTTCGACACGTCCCCGGCCCAGTTCCAGGTCTGTGCCCGCACATCATCCGGAGAGGCTTCAAGGGCTGAATCCTCTGACTGGTTCCACGAGGACATGCCGCCTGGTTCGATATCGGACTCCATGATGGGCGGCGAATCGTCGAAGTAGTCGAAAACCTGGATAATGTCGATGCCGTTCGGTGACACGGTTCGGATCAGACCGGGACGGTTCATGGCGTCACCGGCCCCGATCTCCGGGTAGAACTTTACGTTGACGCGCTCCTTGCCCGAAGAGGTGTCCGTGAACGTGACCATGAGTGAGGCGCCTGCATACTGAGGGAAATCCCACTGGACGTGAAACTGGGTATCCGCAAATCCCACGAGAGTTGTCGCAGTGATTCCCGGGACCTCTTGCAGCAGGCCGGCGGTTTTCTGCTCGGCGAGCAGTTTCCGGGGCATGACCGAGAATCCGGGATAGCCGATCCCCTCCTCACCCAGGCGGACCAGCTTCCGATCCGTGGACTCACAGGGATTCCCATCCTTGGGGAACTCGATCACCTCCAGGGATCCCTGCTCCCGAGCGATCTGCTCGAGTTCCTCCATGTCGACCACGGACCCGGGCTCGACCTTTGCTGCATACACCTTTGCGTACACAGGCGCCTCTTCTGCGAAAACGACACCAGGGTCGAGAAGCAAGACCCCCAGAACAGAACAGAGAACTCCGAAACGCAACAATTCCTTTGACATGGTGCCCCTCCTTCTTCTGTTGGTTATAAACACCTCACACACGGGGCGGATTGCAATCCTCGTACCAGAGGGGCGGGCTCATATTCATAAGGAAACTCATAAGGAAACAGCGGTAATCGGCTCATTTCGTAGATATTCGCAAAGAAGGTTTGATGAAAAGTTACGAATTTCTGCGAAAGGAGCAGGGGAGAGGAAAGAAGGGGGGGAGACGGGTCTGATCAAATAGCTCAGAGGAACTTCTGATACTCCTGAGCTTGTAACGGAAGGTGCTTTCATGTTTCATGAAAGTTGCAGGTTCGGTTCGGTATCGGCCAAGGTTGTCACGAAAAAAAGACCGATGGTATTTCATGGAGGAATGAAACGATGAAGAAGATCGCCCTATTCGCTTTCAATGGTGAACCCACCTGCTTTGTTCATGTGCTGCTCAACGCCCTTGACCTGGACGAAAAGGGCCATGAGGTCCGGATCGTCATGGAGGGGGCAGCCACGAAGCTAGTCCCGGACCTGGCCCGGGATGGCCATCCCCTTCACAGCTTTTACGTAAAGGCAAAAGAGAAACAACTCCTGGACGGTGCCTGCAGGGCATGTTCCGTGAAGATGAAGACGGACGCTGCCGCGGAGAAGCAAGGCCTGGTTCTGCTGGACGACATGTCCGGACATCCGAGTATGAGCCGGTATATGGAACGGGGCTACGAGATCATCACCTTCTGAGAAGAGAGCGCTGCTCTTTCGGTTAAGGGGGCCGGTGAAACAAAAGGGGCTACAAAGCAGGGCTATCCGGACCAGGGTGTCCGCCCTGCTCGAATCCGATGATCTTTCCGAGACCCTGCGCGTGCTCGCGCAGATGCCGGTCCGCAAGACGATCCGTCCCCTGCTGGCCGCCATTGCGAGAAGCGACCACGCAGTCAGGATGCGTGCCGCCATGGCCCTCGGCATACAGGTGAGCCGCCTGGCCGAAGAAGACATGGAAGCAGCCCGGGAGGTGGTGCGGCGACTGACATGGAGCCTGAACCACGAATCCGGGAGCGCGGGCTGGGGTGCCCCACAGGCCATGGCCGAGATCATGCTGAATCACGAGGGGCTGGCAAGGGAGTATACCCACATGCTCACCTCCTACATGCCGGGGGGAGGCAACCGGTTCGAGGAGACCCACCTGCAGCGTGACCTCCTCCAGGGCCTGGGCCGTCTCGCACAGGCCAGGCGGGAGATGCTTCAGGAGAAAGATGCATGCGACCACCTGGCGGATTACATGAGCTCCGAAGACGCGCAGGTGCGTGGGCTGGCAGCCTGGTGCGCCGGGATCCTCGGCGCACAGCAAACGCGTGTTGAGCTACAGGGCATGCTGGAGGACAGCGATCCGGTGACCCTGTTTAGCGAAGGCGCCTGGACGACCCACAGGGTAAAGGAGCTTGCACTGGAGGCGCTCTCCATCCTTGAATCCATTGCTCAGAACAGAGAACAGGACGCGATGGACGACTCTTAGAAGTCGTAGTGCTCGGCCACGATGCGCTCCACCTCCTCCTCGGTAGGCAGGGTGTCCCGGTAACCGGCGATGTACTGGTTTCGGATCCATCGGAAGAGACTGACCATCTCGTTCACCTGAATCATCTCCGGGATGTCGTCCCCTTCCTGCGTCCGGATATGCTTGTTGTACTGGCCGAGCATGCTGACCACGTCGTAAAAGGTGGCCGGTTCCCGCTTGGCGCCCTTCTCGAACGGCTTCCCCTTTTCCGGATAGACCTTGTCGGGATCCGGATTGGCCGATATGTCCAGTCGCTGAAACGGCCTCCTCACCGCAACCTGCCACTTCCTGGCCTCCACCATCATTCTCGAGATCAACGGCCCTGCCCAGTCCGGGGATTGATGGCCCTGGGGGCAGGCGGAAAAGAATTCCACCACAGAGGGTCCGTTGTACGCGATGGCCTCCCTAAGGATCTTGATGGCGTATACCGGGTTGTCGATGGTCAATCGGGCTGCATACACGTGAGACACGGCCAGGGCCTGGCTCATGATGTTCCGGTGCAAGGTCTGTTTGCCCGGGATCTTGGTGCCAAAGGGAGAGGTGGACCGCTCGCTCCCGAAACGCGTGGCGCCGGATTTCTGGGACCCTGTGTTCATGTATCCCTCGTTGTTGTAGATCACCCAGGTAATGTCCCAGTTCTCGCCGATGGCGTAATTGTACGGACCGTTGCCGATGTCGTAGATGGCGCCGTCGCCGGCAAAGACAATGACCTTGCTCAACACATCCGTGTACTTGTTCACGTACGCCTGGTCCAGGGCGACCTTGGCACCCATGGCCGCCGCAGAGGCGGTGCCGAAGCCGTAGTGCCCGCACTGGTAGATCCGTGAATTGTACGGGTTGACCAGGTCTGAAACCTGACTGCAGCCCGTTGAATTGAGGGTATAGATATTGAATCCCTGATCGAGCATATGCTCGATGGCCTCCCTGTTCTTTTCGGAAAGGACCTTGAGCCCCTGATAAAAGGTGGCGATTCCCTCCGGATGGTTTCGCAGGGATTCCGCCGCGAAGAAGGTCAACAGGCTGATGGTCCCTTCGCTGCATCCCGGGCACAGGGTGTGCCCGCCGGGGTACATCTTGGAGAAAACAAAAAGGATCTGCTGCATGACCGGCATCCTGTCCACATACCGGGCTGCATCATAGGTGTTGTCGAGTTCCCGGTATTCTCCCGGAAGAAAATCGGTCTCCTTGAGATCGTTTTTTGCAACCATCCTCAAGGCCTGGGTGGGACAGACCTGGTCGCATATCCCGCACCCCTTGCAGGCAGCGGTCCTGACGTTGATGTTCATGGCAAAGCGATCCCAGGGAATCCCTTTCGGTGGCTTTTTCCACACCTTGAAATAACGGGCCCCTTCTTCCGGGATCGGCTGGTCGGTGATGGTGGTGTAGAGTGCCGAATCGGGGCAGGACGACGTGCACAGCCCACAGGAAAGGCACTTCGATGCATCGTAGACCGGCAGTTGTGTGGCGATGTGGCTCATGTCGCGATATTTGCTGGTGCCGGCAGGCACCACGGGTAGAAACCGGTCCCAGGGGACCTTTTCCCCATCCGAGATGGGCTTGATCATCTCCTTGTAAAAGGTTTCTTCATAGTTTTCCATGAGCGGAATCGGCTTGATCGTACCCAGTTCATCCCCTTCGTCGAAAACCACCGGAAGGCCGGCGGCTCCCCGTTCCTGGCCGAAATCCTCGGCCTGCGGCCCTGAGCCGTGCACGCCTTCCTTCCCAGCCTCCACGGCCCCTTCCACGGCTTCCCCCGCCGCGTTCGAAGAGCCCTGTGCCGCCCCAGTCTTTGAGCACATCCTCGAAAGCTCCTTTG
>CAZSUQ010000343.1:0-6047 GCA_964609935.1 uncultured Thermodesulfobacteriota bacterium
GACCTTCCTCGATAGACTCCTCCTTGAGAATGGGGGTGCAGGTTGGCGGGATCGGATTGATTAATATACCAAGCGGCGCAATAGAGACAAAAGAACGAATCTGAGATGCCGGGGGGAAGGGAAATGTTTCCCGGCCCGGCATTGCACAAGTGGAAACAGGTGACTCGTTCAATATCCGGGCGAGACCCTGGCTTCCAGGCGGCCCTCTGCTGCAAGCCGTGTCGTGCAGGGTTGGAATATTCAGGCTGAACGGCTGGGGAAAGGGCCGGTAGCCCGGGACACCTGTGCAAAGGCGTCCCGGGCAACGGACTAGGATTTTTGCATGTATTTCGCCAGAACTTTGCCGGGCATGGGAATGACTTTCACTTTATCGTCGTCGCAATTTTCCTCGAACTCTGAGTCATGATTTCCTTTGGCAAAGGTTATGTTGCAGACATAAACGCCCACCTCTCTTCCCTTGACCTTCACATGGGAGTGGATTTCCTTTTTGTCCTTTTCCTTTTTGTTCTCTTTTCCTGAATCCTCCTTCTCACTCCCCTTCTTTGCCGTCTTCTTTCCGGCTTTTTTCGTGACTTTCTTCTCCTCTTCCTTTTTCTCTTCTCCTGATTCGGACAGGACCTCTGCCAGGCTTTCCCACGGCCAGAATTCCTCCGGTTTCTCCAGGAGGTGTTTTGCCAGGGCCCTCGTGGCCCTGCCGGAGAATCCAAATGCTGCCATCTCGAAACGCTTCCCCTGCCGGGAGATGATCACGATGCCGGCGTCCTGTTCGCCGTACTCAAACTTGATCAGCTTCCAGGTGCCGTCATCAGTCAGGTAGTAGGTCCCGGGGTGTGACGATCCTTTGAGCCATGAGGGGGCAGGCGCGTGCCCTCCGAAAGCGCTGTCGATCTTTTGGTCGTATTTGCGAAAAAGGAAATAAAAGGGAGCCTTCGCTTTCTTTTTCACCGGCTCGAAGGGCTTGAAGTTGAACAGGTCGGCCACCATGCATTCCAGCAGGAAATTCACGCGCTGGCTGCCGAGGAGGACCACGTTTTCATGGCGGTTCTTGTCCCGCATGTCCCTGAAGATGCGCTGGGCACGCTCCGCGTCATCCTGGAGCAGCCCCTTGTGCATATCGGCCTTCTTGCTGTAGTGAAAAGGAACGAATTGCGTTCTTACACTCGGAACGGTGCCCATATAGGGGGTCGAGGTAATGCGGCTCAGGATCATTGCGAACGCCTCTCCGTCGAAACGTGCAACGGATTGCGGTGCAGGCAGCGCCACCTCGGGGTTCTTGTCGTGCACGTACATGCCGATGTAGATCGCCACATTGCCCGAGCTCCCGGTGGCCCTCCAGAGGCTCGGAGGGCGGAAAGCGAGCAGGGCGCCGGGGAGTTCTTCGTACGGCACCCCGTTCTCGATCAGCCAGCTGCAGACGCTGTCGAGAACGCTCAGGGAAGGGTTCTTCATCTGACCCCGTTTCAGTTTTCCGATCGTGTGTCGATGAACCTTGCAGAACTCCGCGATCTGCTTCTCCACCCCGTGCTTGTCGAGCTTGTAATCAATCAGGACTTGGTTTAGCATGATCTCGATGCTCATCTTTATCCCCCCTTATATGGTTGTGTTGGACGGTTGAGGTATTCCTTGTCCGACGTTCATCTTCATCGCTCCTTCCTCGGTCAGGGCACCTTTGGAGGGAAGCGGAGGTGAATCTGTTTTGCCTGTTGGCTACCGGGGTCGTGGGCACTTCTGAACCGGGATGTCTTCTGCTACAGGTGTCGGGCCGGGCATGAACCTCAGGATCATGTTCAACGCTGAGTAAAGCGGAGCGGCAGGGCAAGATGTAAAATCAGCAGCAACAGGAATACGTAGTGATCTGCAAGCAAGGGGTAACGATCTTGAAATTGAAGAGATCCTCCAACTTGTTGGAGTGTTTTCTAGACATTTTTTTGGCGGTTGTCCCTCCTCTGTGCCCAAACAGGGTTGATGTGGAGCCTGTGAACGACATTTGAGGTTTATTCGTAGATATTAACGCTACCTGTATCACTAATATAATGTCTACAATAATTATACAAATCAATGATTGAATGGATAGGATTTCTCATCCTGTCTTTTCCGGTTTTCTTTCTTGTCACCGCCTGTTTTTCGTCATTCGGGTCGTTCCTGAAAAATAACTCTTGACAGACATCTTGTGGATCGATTAGAGTTGTTGGCATAAAGATCCAATCCAAACACGCCAAGCATCGAACAACACGTCAAACTGCCAGCGCGTGCCCCCCAAGCAACACCCCTTTTTCCAAACCCCTGCTGTATCTGCATCTGGGTCTTTCTCCGGCGCTCAGGGCGAAAATGATCGAATAAATGTACTAAATCAGCTGTATTCGTAGCATGTACACTTTACTACACCAGGGTTGGCTCCTGTGTCAAGGAAAAAGTGGACATCTGGGTTCTGACCGGCGTGAATTCCTGGTGAGAACGGAAGGAAACCTGCGGAAATCACGCAAAAAAGTACGGAAGCCATGCGAGAAACAAAAAGGCCACCTTATAGATATAGAAAAAGAACTAGAGAAGAGTCCTCCTGGGCCCCAAAAGAACAACAATAGGCTTGAGGTGCGAATGAAAATGAGAAGAAAGGCACAACAAAGGACGGGGAAGAGAAAGTTGGTTATCCGAATTCCCCTGTTTCTATCGGGACTTCGAAGGCAAGGATTCTCCTTTAAAGAGCAAAAAGAGGAGAAGGAAAGCGGGTTCCAATGGATGCAGGATGGAGGGAAGGATAGGGAGTCGGGAACCGAACACGTTGAAGACATCGAAAACAGGCACGAAGAGAAGGACCTGAGGGGGCACAACATGGTCCAGATCCTGAGCATTCTGGATGTGCTAATGGAGAAATACGGTCAGGATTTGAGCCAGTTAAGCCTGGAGGAGATGAACGAGACGGCAGCCCGTTGGATTCATGAAAGGGCAGCGGGTTTCAGCGATGGAAACAACAGGTAGAAGTCATCGTCATGACAGGACCTGTCCGATCTTCGCCATGCAGGTCAGGCAGGGGGTCCCGACACAACAAAAGGGGGTCTTGAATGCACACAGCAGCGAGCCGTCATGAAGGAACCTCACAGTTCATCCACCTGTTTTGGGAGCCCGTTGAGTCGGATTCACGGGCAGCGGGACGAAACGAGACCGAGGGTGCCGGGGACTCCGCAGGAACGGCAGGCCCGGACTTCTTCGAGGTTCGAGGTGGTGTGAACTATCTCGTCACCGAGGTCGGGAAACGTCCCAGGCTCGTTTCCAGGCTGCCAAAGAAGACCGACAGGTTTTTCGTGATCCAGACGGTTCACCACGAGGAGGAGATGCGGCTCCTCCTTCTCTGCCCCGGCAAGCAGCATATCTGGGTCAACGGTCAACTGGCTCCTTCTTTGGTCCTTTTAAAAGAGAAAGATGAAGTAAGTTTCAACATGTACAGCGGGTACATCATGCACGTTGCCTGCTTCAACGAGCCGTACGTCGGACCGCCTCCCGAGGAAGAGGTTGGCGTGAAATGCAAGCTGTGTACAGCCGAATTCGATTCCAGCACGAGGGTTTACCTCTGCCCCTTCTGCAGGAAGCCCCTTCACCTCGAAGGGGAGGAGACGCCGGAAAGCGAAAGGCTCCAGTGTGCTGAGCTCTCTTCCACCTGTCCGACCTGTCAAAAGCCAATCCTCAAGGAGAAAGGGTACCGGTTTCTCCCTGAGTTCTGTTGTAACCGGGAAGTCAGGGGTGGGGTATGAAGAAAATCCTGTATGAAAAGAACTCGAGCGGGACGGGTCGGGCTCCGGTGACGGCGCGCCTGCCGCATTTCATTGGTATGCCTGAAGATGCCCTGGAGAGGCTTGCCGGTTTCCGTGTGATTTTTTTGGGGTGCGGGTCCGTGGGAAGGACCGCGGCGCTTCACCTGGCCCGCCTCCAGCTGGCCCGGATTCTCCTCGTGGATCCGAAAAAACTCAAAGCGGAAAGCCTGTTGACCCATCTTGCCTCTCCCGGGGATGTGGGGGAGCCGAAGGCGGGCAATCTTGGACGGATCATCAAGGACCTGAGCCCGTCCACGCAGGTGTTCGTTCATGAAGGTACGGTTCAGGACCTGGATCTCACGGTTTTCACGGAATATGACCTCGTCATGCTCGCATCGGACAACATCGCTGCCGAGGTGGCTGCCGGACAGCGCTGCCTCTGGCTGGGGCTTCCGTTGATCCAGGCCTCGTTGCACGGGCCGACGCTGGTGGCACAGGTTCGCTTCTTTTCGAACCGGGACGGCAGCGGAGCATGCCCGGTATGTGGCTTTTCGCGTGCTGAATGGGACGCACTTAACCTGGAGAAGACGTTTAGCTGTGACGGAAGGGATTCATGGGTCGGGACGGAGAGCCCCTCGGCTCAGCCGCCGACAATGAGCGTTAGTTTTTTGTCATCCATCAGTGCCGAACTGGCCCTCATGCAGATGCTGAGGTACAGGCTCTCTCTGGGGCAGGAGCTGGAGGACAGCATGCTCGAGTATTGTGCCTTCACCCACAAGATGGTGAACAGCCCTCTACGCCGGAATCCGGATTGCGCCTGTGACCACACCTGTTACCAGCCGAGCCTGAGCAGGAACCCCATCATGGACTGCTCGCTCAGGCAGCTGGCCGAAACGGCGGGCGTCCACAAGGGTGGGAATCTGGAAGGCGTGTCGTTCCGGCTGGACAATCTGACCTTCGGGGAGCTTGGATCGTGTGCCTGCAAGGCCGACCACCCCCTGATGCAGTTCACTGTTCCCGGCCATCATGCAGGGAGGTGCGGGACCTGCAAGAAAGATATCAAGCCGCACCTCTTCTTCTCGCACGACCCGGTGCCGGCTTCGGTTGTGACCCGGGATATGGACCGTCCCCTTCGGGACCTGGGTGCGGCATCAGCGAACTGGGCGTTGGTGCGTGGGACGGATCGAGGGGCGTTTCTCTTCCACAGAAAAGAGAAAGGGATGCAGCCATGAAGGACAAGGACAAGAAGAACCGGAGGAAGGACGGGGAGCAGGAGAACCGGACGGAAAAGAACGAGCTCTCCGAGGTCCCGCCGGGCGGACTGTTCGATCTGAACAAGGTGGTCTTGAACAAGCGGAACCAGAGGCTCCTCGATGAGGCGCTCAAGAACTGCGGCGGTTCCGCGGCCTGGCAGAGACGCAAGAAAACCGAGACCAGGGACCTGCTCGCCCTTGGCCAGATTTCACCCTGCATGGAGGTGGACTTCATCGATCTGCGCGAAAAGATTCGCGTTTTGGTCATGATGAAGGTGCCCGTGCCCCTGACCCCGGGGGAAAAGGGCAACCTGCGGGTCGCCAACTTCGCCCTGCTCGGCATCATGTACCCGGAGGAAGCGATTCGGGAGAGCCTCCCGGGGTTTGCCTATGTCGAGCTCTTGCAGCCCGAACAGGTTTGGCATGCGAACGTCAACAGCGACCCTCCCCGCCTCGTATGCCTGGGCGACCGGCTTCCGGTGGGCATCCCGCTCAAGGAGATCGTTCTGTTGACCTATGGTGCTCTTTCCATGCAGACCGTTCAGATCGATGAAGCCGATCCGAGTGGCGTGATGAATGTCCACGCTGCCCGGTGGTGGCAGTCGAACCTCCATCTCACACCTTTGACCCGTAAGTCGTTCCTCGATCGTGCACAGATCCACAACGTATGAGGAAGGAAACAGCCAGAGGAAAGAAAGGGGAAGATTTCCATGTTGACCACGAATCAGGTCTGGGACGAAAGCATGAAATGGGAAGGGGTGTTGGCGGCGAGTGGTTTTACACGCGGCAAGGACAACGAGCGCTTTGCAAGGAAGGAGGTGGACTTTCGCATGGAGGGGACCTGGTCGGTTCTCGGGAACCGGTCCACACCCGAGGGTGCGGACCCCCTGGTCGGCCAGATGGGAAAGCCCGGTTTCTGGAAGTTCGTCGACAACGGGGAGAAGCTCCAGAGTGTTTTCGAACTGCCTCCCCTGGAATTTGATGATGGGGGGGCGGATTCCACATGGAACGAGCTCCCTGCCTCCTCGCACTGGGGCTCTATGTTGAA
>CAZSUQ010000344.1:0-6046 GCA_964609935.1 uncultured Thermodesulfobacteriota bacterium
GTATTTGCAGGAATTGCGAGTAACTTTTCAGCATTCCTCCCGCATAATCCGGGGTAAGATAAAGAAGGGGAAGGGAGTTGCAGCGGGTTACGAGAATCGATGCGAGTGGTTCAGGAAAATGTCACCGGCAGCTATTTTTTTCAAGGGTAAAGAACCTTTTGTATTTCATCACTGGTCTTAATCATATAGCGTTACGGATAGTACCGAAGATGCAACGTATGCAAAATCCCTTTGATTCTCCTGAATTCCGTGCCCGCTTCCCCCTGTCAGCCTGCTGGGAGAGGGGAGAATCGGTTGAACCCTGGAGGATGGCATGGGAATTGCTAACTTGAGGAACCAAGGGGTTTTGTAACAGCTCCCCGTCCTTATCATGGACTAGGTTCGGTGTTTTTCGCCGATAGGCATCTTGGATTTTATCGCACAAAGAGGAGGGAAGCATGCATCCGGTTTCGTCCGATTCCGAGGTCTGTTCAGAGGCGGAAAAGACATTGGAAGAAAAAAAGATCCTTGTCGTGGACGACGAACCCTTTATCCTGAAATCATTGAGTTTCGTCCTGATGAAGGAAGGGTTCCAGATCGAGACCGCTACCAACGGTCTTGAGGCCATGGAAAAAATCCGCCAGGAAAAGCCGGACATTGTGTTTTTGGACATCATGATGCCGAAGATGAACGGGATGGAAGTCTGCCAGTGGATTCGCCAGGACCCGGTCCTCAAGAACATTTACGTCATCATCCTGACCGCCAAGGGACAGGAGATGGACCGGGAAAAGGGCTTTTCCATCGGGGCGGATGAGTACATGAAAAAACCGTTCAGCCCTTCCAGCGTGGTCCAGAGACTCAAGGAGATCCTGGGATAGGTGTCCCAGAGGTCTTTGTCGGTTCCGTTCGGCTTGTTTCATCGTGCCAACAACACCGGTCTTTTCGGAACATGAAGGAATGGCAGACTTCCTCTTCGGTTTTACTCCCGCTTCCCTGCTGGCCCTTCTTCCCGGCATCCTGAGCCTTTTTCTCCTCCTCTTTTACCTGCAGGTCCTCCGGAGAAGTTCCGCCGGACGCTATTTCCTTCTGCTCTCCATCTTTGTTTTCTTCTGGTCTCTGGGATATGGATTCAGCATCCGTGCCCCTTCCAGGGAAGCGCTCCTTTTCTGGATCAAGGTGTCCACAGCCTATCTCCTGTTCATCCCGTCCCTGAGTTATCTCTTCAATGTCTCCATCTTGAAGCCGGGCCAACGATCCGGAAAGGTGACCCTTCTCCTGTTCGTGGTTCCCATCCTCTTCGTGACCTTCCATCTGACCACGAACGGCTTCCTGAAAGGCCTGCATCACTACACCTGGGGGGTCTTTCCTCACTATGCAAGTCCTTTCCTGATCTTCCTCGCCTTTTTTCTCTTTATTGAAGTCCTCATTCTCCGTGATGCGTGGACGCACTACCGAAAAGCCCAGCCAGGGGTGTTCCGGTCGAGAAACCGCCTGCTGTTTCTTGCCTGGGCCCTCTCCCTTTCAGGGTCTGTAGATTTTCTCATGGGCTTCGGCATCAAAGGTTTCCCTTTGAGCGGACTGGCCACCACCTGTTTCATTCTGATCGCCTTTCTGCTCCTTTCCCGCTATGGATTGAATGACTTCTTTGAGTACCGTGGCCTCCCTTCCATTCTGCAATTCGCCAAGGACCCCATCCTTCTGGTGGGCATTGACGGAAACTTGAGGAACATGGATACGGCCACAGCGGTCGTCCTGGGTTATGATCATCCGGAAAACCTCATCGGCCGGCCTGTCAACCGGCTTTTTTGTCAGGACACGCCCCTGTTTCTCCCGGAACACGTGGGAAGGCTTGCCGAAAACATGGATTCCGTCCCGCTCGAGGTCATGCTCCAAAGCTTCTCCGGGGAATCCATCCCGGCCAGATTCCGTCTCTCCGGTGTCTTCAACGATCGTTGCGAATTGCTCGGGCTGGTGGCCATGGGCCGGCACAAGCGCGAAGAGACCCGGAAGCAACAGGAATCGAAGAAAATCAACGCCTCTCTGGAGGAGAAGATCCGCGAGGTGGAGGAGCGCACAAGGGATCTGGAGGAGGCGAACACCGCCCTCCAGGAGAGCCGTTCCTCCATGTTGAACATCCTGGAAGACACGGAAGAGTCCCACCGGAGACTGGAGGACGCTTACCGCAGACTGGAAGAGGTGGACCGAACCAAGGATGCCCTCCTTTCATCGGTGTCCCACGAACTTCGCACACCGTTGACTTCCATTCGCTCTTTCTCCGAGATCCTGCTCCAGTATCCGCATGAGGACCGGGAGACACAAAAGGAATTCTTCGAGATCATCCTTCAGGAGAGTGAAGGCCTCACACGATTGGTGAACGACCTGCTGGACCTGGCAAAGATCGAATCGGGGGCCATCTGCTGGAAAACGGACAGTGTCCGCATTGCGGATCTACTCCATCTGGCCGTGAGGACCTTCTCGATCCTGGCCCAGGAAAAACAATTGACGATCCATGCATCCATCCAGGACGACCTGCCCGATCTACACTTGGACAAGGACAGGATTTATCAGGTAATCTGTAACCTGCTTACCAATGCCATCAAATTCACCCCTTCCAGGGGGTCCATCTATCTTTCGGCGGAGCGGATCCAGGGCAGGCGCTTCGGCGACAAAAATCAGCCCCTTGTTTGTATCCATGTGAAGGATACGGGGATGGGAATTCCAAAGCAGGATCTCTCGCGAGTTTTCGACAAGTTCCATCAAGGAGGCGATACGATCACGGAAAAACCGGATGGGACCGGCCTCGGGCTTGCCATCTGCAAGGAAATCGTTCAACACTATCAGGGGAGCATCTGGGTCGAAAGTGAACCCGGGGAAGGCAGCTGCTTCTCCTTTACCCTTCCCGTCAAATGCGCTACGCCTGCCACCGCAGGTGATGAAGAGAACCATCCCCGAGCAGGTTCACCTGAAACATCAAGAGAACTTCAAGTCGGGCCCCTGGAATGCCGAAAGGAGGAGTCCTCTCCATGAACAGCACTGCCGAGCCGATGGTTCCGAGTCTGGAGGGACGGGAGTTGTCGGCCTTTCTCCGTTCCTTCTCCGAAGGAATCGTTCTGACCGATGCCTCTTCTTTGCTTTGTTGGATCAGCCCCATGGCGGAGAACCTTCTTGGAATCTCCTCCTGTGAGTGGGCCCGGAAGCCCGTGGATTCCCTCCTGGAGTCAAAGCCCGACCTGGCCTGGATCTTCGAGGAAAAACAAACCGAGCCCCTCCAGTGCTGGGACGTCATGCAATGCAGCGAAAAGGGATGCCCCTTATGGAGAAAACACCACACGGACTGCTGGACAAGAAAGACCTGTCCCCTCTGCTCTCCTTCGCCCGATGAGAAAGGGGAGAGCAAGTCGTTCCACAACAGATGCACCTACTGCAAGGTCTACAACTCGTATGCCTTCCAGAGAGAACGGGAGATCATCAGGCCGAATAACGAGAAGACCGTCCTCCAGGTAAGCACCTCGCCGCTGTTTGATGAGAACGAATCCGTGATCGGAAGGATCCGCCTCATCCGCGACGTGACCCAGGATCGAGAACTGGGGCAGCTGAAAGACGACTTCCTTTCCGCCCTTGCCCATGAGTTGCGCTCCCCGCTCACCTCGATCCGCTCCTACACGGAGATCCTGTTGCATTATGCGGACACGGATCCCGAGACCCAGAAGGAGTTTCTCCATATCATCCATGCGGAAAGCGAACGACTCGATCAGATGATCGAGGACATGATGGAGCTGCAGCAATTCGAATCGGCCCGATCGGTCTGGAACAACAAAGAGGTCTACATGCCGGAGCTCATCCAGCGGGTGATTCGAGACTACCAGAGCACGCTCAAGAAGAAGTCCATCAACTGTACCATGGAGATGGACCCTCAGATCCCAAACGTGTGGACGGACGCCGACAAGCTCTATCATGTGGTCTTCACGCTGCTTCGAACCCTGGCAAACCAAACAGCGACAAGCGGTACGATCCGGATCCGGGCCTTCCCCATGAAGGGTCAGCGAAAAACGGACAAAACATCCCTGATCAAATTCTCCCTCTCCACGATCCCTTTGCAATCAGGCCAGAGCGAGGAAAGCCGCCCCCCCAGCCCGCCCCAGGGAGAAATTCCCAAGGGGAGGAAAAAGGCACTTGGACTCGGCTTCACCCTCTGCAAGGCGATTCTGGACCAGTACGGTGAAAACCTGTGGATGGAAAACGGTGACGAAGGCGTTGGCCAGGCGTTTCATTTCACCCTGCCCTCCAGCATCCCGGTGGGGGGCGTGCATCTGGTACAGGAAAAAGAACAGGAGGAACCCTCGGAAGAAGGGGAAATCCAGCCCGTCATCGACAAGAGCAGCAAGCGGATCATGATCGTGGATGATGAACCGGAGCCTCTGAATGCACTGACCTTTGCCCTGCAGAAGGAAGGGTATCGCGTCTATTCCACCACCAGCGTACACAGGGCGCTGGAGATGCTGCAGGAAGCAAAACCGGACCTGATCATCTCCGACATCCGCATGCCCGAACTGGACGGGTATGCCTTCTTCCAGCACATCAAGGAGGATGACTCCACAAAAGACACCCCGTTCATCTTCATCTCAGGAAAGAAGAAAGGGTCCACGGACATGATTCAGGGGCTCAAGACGGGCGTGGACGACTACTTCACAAAGCCCTTCAAGATCAAGGAGGTGCTGGCCCGTGTGGAGCGTCTGCTTGGGAGGGTGGAACGCTACAAGGAGCTGTCCCGTTTCGACAGCCTGACCGGCGCCCTCAGCCGGAAGGCATTCGAAGAGAACATGAGCAAGGAGATCCTCAAGGCCCAGTGGGAGGGGGTCCCCATGTCGCTGGTCATGGCCGATCTCGATCACTTCAAGGCTGTCAACGACACGCACGGCCACTTGGCGGGAGACTTCGTCCTCCGGGCCATCGTGGATTTCTTCAAGAAGAACCTTCGTGAAGAGGACATCCTGGCGCGTTACGGAGGGGAGGAGTTCTGCATCATCATGCCAGGCGCCCAGAAGGACACCGCCCTCGAGGTCCTGGAACGAATCCGGAAACGCCTCGCGGAAAACTCCTTTTATTACGAGAAGGGCGACCTCCACATCTCCCTGACCTGCAGCTTTGGCGTAAGCGACTTTCCAAAGGACGGTGCCAGCGGGAAAGGGCTCATCGAGAAAGCCGATGCGGCCCTCTACTACGCAAAGAACATGGGGCGAAACAAGGTTGCCACGTACGATGAAGTCAATTCGAAGTGATAAAAAGCCCGGCTGCATGCAGGAAGCCCGCGCCGTGAAGCCCATCGTCCGCATCTCTCCCCGCTTATGAAGCTCCTCTACGGGACACCGATGGAGAAGCACCTCCTGGGGGCGACCTTTCTCCTGGGCGCGGCCTCCACGGCCCTGTTTCTCTCCTGGCAGGAGATCTTCCTCTTCCCCTATCTCTGGATCCCCCTCTACCTCGCCCTCTCCGGCATCCTGTACAGCTCGTTCCCCCTGCCCGATCCCGGCGGGAACACAGTCCGGAACCACCTCTATCGGGCCCTGCCTGCCCTGTTCTTCATGGGTGCCATCTTTCTTGGATCCTCCCTCTCCTTCCCGTCCGGCAGTGACCTGAGTCTATCGGACGTTTATCTCCACATGGCCGAGTATTTCACGCTGGGGTTGTTCTCGGCCAGGATGGTCCATCCCACAAGGACTCCCCCCCTCCATGTCAAGCACATCGGGATCGCCGTCGGGGTCGTGATGAGCTACGGTTGCTTCGACGAAATCCACCAATATTTCGTGCCGGGAAGGGAGCTTGCCGCCCAGGACCTGGTCTGGGACCTGCTGGGAGGCGGAGGAGGGGTTCTCGTCTATCACCTCATCTTGAGGCGTTTCTTTCTTGAGAGGCTGGAAGACTAGAACGTTGCGGACTTCGGTGTTCTCGGGAAGGGGATGACATCGCGGATGTTCTGCATCCCGGTCACAAACTGGACGAAGCGGTCGAATCCGAGGCCGAGTTCCCGGATGCGCGCCATGAGCACTTCGTACCGGTCTTCCCGCTG
>CAZSUQ010000345.1:0-6024 GCA_964609935.1 uncultured Thermodesulfobacteriota bacterium
TCTTATCATTGGTCGCCCACTCGTCACCTACCTTCTCCTTCAGCTTATCCAGGGCGGCGTTCAGGTTGTCCAGGGTGCACCACTCGTAAAACCAACCCCTCTGAACGATATTGAGATCTTTGTGCTCTTCAGGCACTACGTATGTTGGCATTTGACACCTCTCTTTTTCATAATAGCCGTTAATTATTTAATCGACTCGGCAAGCAGCTCAGTAACGTCCAGGATTTCCATCCCCACCTTCTTGCCGGCATTGCCGATATTTTGTTCGCAGAACGGGCAGGCGGAGACAACGGTCTCGCAGCCGGTAGTTTCACGGGCCTCTTCAAGCCTGCGAGTTGCGGCCCCGACCGCGAACTCGGGGAAGGCCGTACTGCAGCCCGCGCCGGCGCCGCAGCAGTAGGCGTCCTCACGGATGCGCTCCATCTCGATCAACTTGACCCCTGGAATCGCATCCAGAATATTTCTCGGTGCGTCGTAGATACCGCAATAGCGGCCGAGATGGCAGGGATCATGGTAGGTTACCTTTTTTTCGATCTTGTTTTTGGGCTTGATTTTTCCTTTTACGATAAGCCGCTCCAGGTATTCCGAAACATGGAGGATTTCGCAGTTCAGGTACTCGGCATATTCCTCTTTAAAGGCGCCGGTGCAGCCCGCGCAGGCGGTTACAATCGTCTCCACTCCCAGGTTGTTCAATATCTCGATATTCCGGTCGCGGAACTTCTCGAACCCCTTGCGATCGCCGATCCGGAGCATGGTTGAGCCGCAGCAAACCTCGTCCTGGAACAGACACCCGAAATCGACATCTGCAGCCATCAAGGTTTTTATCGTGCCCACGGCCACTTTCTGCATGTCTCCTATTAAAGCCTCCGTGCAGCCGACATAATAAAGCACCTTTGCTTTTTCTTTCCCCTTACTGCTCAGGTCCTTGATCTGGGTTCCTTTCGGAATCCACCTTTTTCTTCTGGTGCGTGCCGCGCCCCACGGATTGTCGTAGTTTTCCATGTTCTTGAAGAGGACCAAATGCTCCGGCAGCGGCCCGTGACCGTTTTCCACCAGCCACTCCCTCAAGGCCACGAAGGCGTGCATCGGCTCAAGAAGCTTTTGAATTTTGCACTGGGCTTCGCAACCGCCGCACAACGTGCAGGTATAAACGGCATGCATAAACCTTTCCGACGGATAGAAGCCCGGCTTGAGGGGCTCATGGGGAGGAACCTGTGTAAACAATTCCCCGTCGATCAGGGCTCTTATCATCTGGTGTTTCCCATGGGCGAAGTAATTATCGTATCTGAAGCGGTCGCCGCTGGGGCACACAAGCCCGTATTTTGCGCTCGGCTGGCGAAAACAGGTGACATTGTTGCATACCCTGCACATGATGCAGGAGTGCACGTGTTTGCGGTAGTCAACAAGCTTACGCCCTTTTGATTCTCCATGATAATCCAGGAAGGAATTGAAATCGTGGGTGTCAACAAAATCATATTTCGGCGACGCCGGCATCCCTTTGAATCCGGGACTGTAATCTTCCAATTCCCCACTTTCCACCATCTCTGCAAAGGTGTCGTGGATATACCCGTGATATCCCTTTTCTTTTCTTCCTTCTTCGAACTTATCTCTTGCATCCATTACAGGGCCTCCTGAGCAATGGGTTGATCCGGGTTCAGTACTCCGGCAGGATCTAAATTCTTCTTGATACCCTTTTGAAGTTCCCAAACAGGTTTGTTTTGGGAATATATATATTCGGCCACGTTTCCTTGCGGTCTGTCCACAAAAGCGCCCGCCTTGACCAGTTTCTCGTACGAGGAACTGTAGAACTTATCGAACTTCTTTTCTTCACCCGGTTCAAAATACATGTCATATTCGCAATACAGGGATCGGGCCTGTTTCATGGGAACGAGCAGTTGACCGATGTTTTCTTCGGGGTATTTCGCTTTCTTGGCGGCCTTGTTGAAGAGGTCGTCGAATTCCGCGGACCGCCTGAAAAGACTGTAAAAGGGTATAATCCGTGATGCGCCCAGATACTGGTCGCGATCCCAGACATACCAGGGCCGCTCCAGAGTCGAGGCCAGCGGCCTGAAATTCCTGTTGCTGCTGTGTACTTCCATGCCCCCGATTTCCGCTGCAGCTTCGAGCAGGATATCCCTGGTCACGTCCACCAGCTCCTCCGAGCCTTCCAGGCTGCCTACCACGGTCCAGGGAGGCAGGCTCTTTTTGGCTTTCTCGATATCCAGGTCCTCTTCTTTGGCCAGAAGCACCGACAAAAAGGTGCTGTTTGCCGCATAGGCTTCGATATATCTGCCTTTGCGGCAATGTTCCCGCATGAAGTCCTTGGCTTTGGATACGTCGGGAAAGCCGATGCAGATCTTCCGGCGGCACTCCTGCACGGGAAACACCCAAATGACCGACTTAATGGGAATGCCTAACGCATCCTCCATTCCGTAAAAGGCGATCGAAGCGGCCGTGCCGCCGGTCCCGGGCCAATCCGGAAGGTGATCCTGCTCCGAGATGCTGTGAGAACCGCTCTTGAAAATCTCCCCGGTTTCGGGAAGCACCACATGGTAATTGGATACCATGATCGTTCTTCCCCTCAGTGTCGGCGAGATGGTGGTGGCGTTTCTTCGCATGTAGTTGGCCAGAACGTAGGGCGAATCCGCGGCTACAGGCAAAGCGACTTTCAGTGTATCGTCAATGCGCTTTACTTCGCGGATGAGTTCCGGAAAAGTCGTCCCCGGCCCGATGGTAGCAAGGAGGTTCAGGGAGTCCACCTCGTGGATATGGTTCATCTTCTTGGTGTCCAGGAGAATCCCGTCTTGCTTCGCAATATCTTCGGGGCAGTATTTGTCCCTCACGGTATAAATAGATGCCTTATGCACATTCGCAAACCTCACCAGCTCCTGAATCTGCTCCGCTTCCGTCGGCGTCACCAGGACCAGTTCGGGCTTCACATCGGATGCGAAGTATGCGGAAAGCTCGTCCGGTTCCGCGCTCACGTTTTCTTTCCCGGCAATCGCCTCTATGGCGACCACTAAATCCCCACTGAGCATCGTCGCTTCCCTCCCTGCATGTTTGAGATAGACTATTGAATGCCCTTGTCCCGTTTATGAAGACGACTCGATTGATTGAACCGCCTCTGCCGCAAAATGTCTTATTTCATTGTCCTGATCCTTCATGCACTCTTTCAGAACATTCAAAGCGCTCGGATCGTTCAAATGACTCAACGCCATGACCGCATGCCTGCGAACAATCATTTCTTGACGTGTTTTCAGCAGAGAGATCAAGGAACCCACAACGCTCTTGTCCCCGATCTTTCCCAATGCAAAGATTGCATGCCAACATCTTTTCGGGTCTTTGTCCTCCATCTGTTCCAGCAGAGGTTCTACCGCCTTTTCATCTCCGATCTCTCCCAGGGCCCAGGCCGCCTGCCAGTGAACCGTGTCGTGGCCATCACCCAGCAAGTCGATCAGGGCATCGACAACCTCGCCGGCGCCCTTTATTTCTCCAAGGGCCTCCGCGCTCGCACTCCTTTCCTGCCACAGCTTGCTTCTCAGAAATCCGAGCAGATAAGGTGTCGCCCTTGCATCTCCGATTTTTCCCAGCGCCCATAGAATGTCGACGCGAATTTCCTTGTATTCCTCGAGAAATTCGATTAAAACCCCAAATGCTTCCCTGTCCCGGTTCTCGCCTAGTGCCCGGACAATATCCCTCCTGGCCTCGACATCCATGGTCTTGATTTTCTTTTTCAGATCGTCAAAGGACATAAAGCCTCCGAGGATTTAGCTTGCCCTGCAATCGCCACACGAACCGAAGCTCTTCTCTTTCTATAAGCGTCTGAGATCACACAGCCGCCTTTTCTTCTTCTGAGAGATACTTTCTGACGATTTCCAGAACCCGCTCACGTTCCCGGCCGAGCAAAGACCTGGCGGTCCGCTCCGCCATCCCAGCGTTGTTGTCAACGACGTGTCGTGACAATTCCTGGAAAGACTGGACGTGGTCTTCCAGGTTATAAGAGCTGTGAAGAAGGAACAGGTAATTCGCCCTTTGAAAGCTGGGAATCCATTCCATGACAATCCCGGCGAACAGAGGGTTTCGAGAAATTTCAACCACACCCAGGCTCGTGGTGCGGATAGCCTCAAAGTACCCATGGACATCTTTGTTTCGTGCGCACTCGAGAGCTCTGGAGACCATTTCCAGAAACCAGTTCAGCTCTTCTTCGGTATGGTCCTCACATACACGGCGGATGAGAATCCCCGCCAGCTCGGTCATGACGTCGTACAGGTTGCTGATGAACTCGGGGGACATCTCCGTCGCCCTGGCGCCGCACCTGGGAACAAGCTCTACAAGATGCTTCTTCTCCAGAATCATCAGGGCCTCCCGAACGGGGCTGCCGCTGACGTCGAAGACCTCTCTTATCTTGGCCTCTGTAATTCGCTCGCCGGGCCGGACCTGCATCTGGACGATTTTGTCGGTCAGGTAATCCGCGATGTCTTCCGCCAATTTCCGCCTGATTGGGATCGCCATTGTGAGATCCTCCATATTTTCGATAATGGATTATCGATAATTCATTATCGAGAATTTATGGAATTTGTCAAGGTTTTTTTTCGACATGGTTCCATTACAAATACTTGTTTACAATTAGGTAGTTAGGAATCTCATGGGAAGTGCCTCGAAATTCCCATGGCCCTGTGCCGCACGAAAAAGGAGCAGAAAATGGGGACAGATCTATTTTCCCGCAACAGAAAATAGGGTCCCTCCCCTTTTTCCAGAATACCGGCAAAGAATTCAACGCCCGGGGAGCGGCTTATCG
This sequence comes from uncultured Thermodesulfobacteriota bacterium, assembly GCA_964609935.1. Taxonomy (GTDB): domain Bacteria; phylum Desulfobacterota; class DSWW01; order DSWW01; family DSWW01; genus CAYTRL01. The sequence goes on from CAZSUQ010000345.1 coordinate 4,799, forward strand.
CGGTAAGGACAGATTCGACACCTTTTCATTCAGCCTGACATATTGATCCGTTACTTTTTGTGTAATCACCCCCTGCGTATTCGCAATCTTCTCCTTCATCTTCTCCTTTGCAAACGGGAGTGATAAGACAGGGTGGTCCATATTATATTCACGCCTATACAGTGACTCATCGACCCTATCCTCACCGGCATCGATTTTTTCCTGCCATCTTTCCGCGGCCTTCACGATGCCCTTTTTCATCATGCGATGGAAAATATTCGCAGAAATCACTTCGTTTGAGATTGTATTCAGCATACCTTTTGCCTCTGAGCGAACCTTATGGCTGTTACCAAATTTCGGCTCGTTGGCTGCCATCAGGATAGGAAGTCCCATAATAATCTGTTTTCGCCAAAATTCCGCCTTGGCGCGTAACGTGGGACGGGTCGAATCCTTGTAACGCAGGTAACCTTTAAGGTTTGTCGAGAACATAGCCACAATCATCGGGCCATGTTCCTCAAATTTTCGTTTTAAGGCGAAATTACGAATTTCAGCCGCTTTTTCTCTGCTGTAACTCGGATGTCTGTAGTGAAGTGTAAACCCATCGAACAGCTTATATTGATTCAGATCGGCAGAAGGATCATTCGGATCAAAATGCAACCTGTTTTCACGAACAAATTTGTTCCATAGCGGAGTACCTGGAAAAATCTGATATCCCGAAAACTGACTGAGAGTGGTGTTCAAGGAAAGATTATGTTCAATGTCTTTTTTAACGTTCTCTTCGGTGTGGGAAGGCACGTGTAAAATAGAGGCTGCGATGGTCTTGATGCCGTGTTCGTTAAGGTTCTTAAACAATTTCCTTATATCAATTTTTTTTCTCGAACCCGGGACTTTGTGCTTTATTGGATTGAATACACGTCCTCCGTCATAGTCGGGAATCGTGGTTTCAACCCCCATTAAGATCAGATCGCAGCCCATTTCAAGCAGCGTTTCCGGATCATATTGTGAAACGGCTGCCGCTGATGAAAAACACATATAACTAAACGGATGATCGGTGATGGTTCTGTTATGTTCCCACAATTCCATGTTGCGCTCTTTTTCAAGAAGGAAATCGTCCTGATTGGATACAAACGTTACCGGAATGGAAGCGCCATTGGACAAACGGTACATCTCGTCATGAATTTCCTTTCCCGTCTTCAATGCCGGGTGGTATTTTCTTCCCCAGACATTCGAGGTGACACAGAATTCAC
>CAZSUQ010000346.1:0-5993 GCA_964609935.1 uncultured Thermodesulfobacteriota bacterium
AATCGCTTCTTCTTCCACTCGCCAGCGCGCATAGAGGCCGTGGCCTGGGGGATGTTCCGCGACAGGGAAAACAGGAGGGAAAGGGCGTGCTCTGCCGTTGTGACCGTGTTGCCGCCCGGCGTGTTCATCACCGCGATCCCCTGCTTGGTGGCGGCCCCCACGTCGATGTTGTCCAGGCCCGTGCCCGCCCTTCCGATCACCTTGAGGTTTTCTGCCGTCTCGACGAGGGCGGCCGGCACCTTTGTGCGGCTCCGCACCACCAGGGCGTCGAACTCCTTCAGGCGCTTCATGAGATCCTCGGCAGAGATCTCGTGGTCCACCACGGGCTCGATTCCTTCCGCCCTTTCAAAAACCTCAACCCCCTTGGACGAAAGACTGTCCGTAACAAGTACTTTGAGCGTCATTTTTCCTCACTCCGCCTGTTTACCCCGCATATTTAACGGCCCACCAACTACGGCTTGACGTTCATGAAAGGCGCGAGGATTCCCCTGTGCCAGCGTTCGCTTTGTAACGTGCAAGGTCGGGCTTTGATTCTGTTTCTGCCCGAGGCCTTTTGCCCCTGACGAGAGGGGATCTTGATACGGTAAGTGAAAAGGGTTCAGCCTCTTTTCTTTCCCGGCCCGGATCAGCCGCCGGCCAGCACGGACAGGGCAGCCTTCACCGAGGCGCCCGTTTCCACATCATAACCGAGGTCCCTGAGCGTGTTCTCCACGGCCACCAGTCCGCTCAACACGTCGTAGGCGCTCACATATCCCATGTGTGAGAGCCGGAAGATCTTCCCCTTCAGGTGGGCCTGGCCCCCGGCAACGGCCACGCCGTAACTGTCACGGATCAAGGAGGGGATCTTTGCCCCGTCCACCCCCTCGGGCACCTTCACGGCCGTGCAGGCCGGGGAAGGCGAATCCGGGGCAAGAAGCTCCAGCCCCAGTGCCTTGACCCCTGCCCGGGTGGCCTGGGCGAGCATCTCCGTGCGTGCAAAGAGATTCTCGAGGCCTTCCTCCCTGATCCTTTTAAGAGCTGCCTGAAGACCGATAATCATGGAGACCGACGATGTGTACGCGGTCTGGTTCTTGGGCAGGTTCTTCTTCTCCTTGGCAAAGTCAAAGTAGAACCTGGGCAGGTCGCTCTTCTCCACGAAGCCCCATGCCTTCTCGCTCACAGATGCAAAGGCCAGTCCAGGCGGCAGCATGAGGGCCTTCTGGGAGCCGGTGACCACCACGTCGATCTTCCATTCGTCCACGGGGAGATCGAACACGCCCAGCGCGGTGATGGCGTCAACCACAAAGACCGTGTTTTCCCTCCCGGCCACGAGGTCCGCGATCTCCTTGACCGGGTGCCTCACCGCGGTGGAGGTCTCAGAGGCCTGCATGTACACGGCCTTTGCTTCAGGTGCCTTGTCCAGGGCCTCCTGAACCCGGGCAGGGTCCACGGCCTGACCCCACTCCACATCGATGGGGATGAACTTCACGCCGTAGGCCTCGCAGATCTCTCCCCACCGCTCGCCGAACTTGCCTCCCCGCACCACAATGGCCGTGTCGCCCCTGCAGAGCAGGTTGCTCACGGCCCCCTCCATGGCCCCGGTTCCCGAGGCGGCAAAGATCAACACCTCTTCCCTGGTCTGGAAGAGGTATTTCAGGTCCTCCCTCACATCGGACAGCACCGCCTTGAACGGTTCGTGCCGGTGGTGGATCATGGGCCTGGAGAGCGCCTCGAGTACATCCTCGGGAACGGGCGTGGGTCCGGGTGTGAGCAGCAGGGTCTTCTTCATGAGTGTTCCCTTTGTTCTTGGTTCGCGAAGGTCAGTCTGTGAACGTGTAAGCGGTTTGGCCCGCACAGGAGGTGAAACGGCTTGTAAAAGGAAAAAAAGATCGAAAAAAGCCGGGCACAAACCCTTAGTGTTTACCATGACAACCCTAGAATGTCAATGATCAAGAGGGGTTAGAAGGGACGGAACCCTGAATGGACAACAAAGATTGACAACAGTGGGGGGTTGATCGCAAAATGTACGAGGTTTCCTTTTGATAAAGATATTTTATTGATGCATTTGTCCGTATCTTACATGTTTCCGCCCCTCTCGGAACGAAGTTTCATGCAAGGCGGTCCAGCGGGTACGGGCCCTTCCAGACGAGCAACGGGCAGGCAAAGGAGGCTAGTCATGAGAAGCGAAGAGATTCAGCAGAGCCTGGACAAACTTGCATCCCTTTCGGCAGAGATCGAGGGCGTGGCCCTTGTGGATGACAACGGCTTTATCATCGCCTCCCATCTTCCCGAGGCCCTGGATGAAGACCGTGTAGCCGCGCTCACGGCAGCCTTTCAGGGGATTGCGAGCCGCTGTTCCGAAGAGCTGGGAAAGGGGAAGCCCGCCCAGTTCTTTCTCCAGACGGACAGCGGGTACATGGTGGTCATGGGGGTTGGGGAGAACGCTTGCCTGGCCGTGGTTTCGAGCCGCTACGCAAAACCGGGGATGCTGCTCTTGGACCTGAAGAACACCACAGAGGAGATCGGGAAGCTGCTGTAATACGGGGCGCTTCAGACCACAGCCCCTCCCTTGCCGACCCGAAGGTTCCGCGCTTACGCTCCCTGCAGCAGAAGGCTTCATACAGGTTCCAAATCTGTGTCGGCCCGCACAGAAAGCTTCATACAAGATGTGGACTATTCCTCGTCTGCCGGCTCTATCCCCCTGGCGCGGAGATAGAGCACACCGCCGCAGATCAGGTAGGACGCGATCAGGGCAATCAGGATTGTATATCCCATGTCCATCCTTATGACCTCCTGTGAGAGTTCACTGCATGGATCTCTCAGGCCCTCTTTCTAAACTTCGCCGACCTGGTAATAACAGTCGCTGGCTTGGTAACTACGGTATGACAATGAAGTTGTATGCGCCCCTCCCACAGCTTATCCGAAAGAGAGGAAGTTTGCTATAATCACTCCCGCCGTTGCCGGAACAGGGTTTGAAGGATCTTTACGAAAAAGGGATCTCATCCTTTCATGCACACGAATGAATTCAGCAGGGAAAAGAATGAACAGTTCATGCAGGAAGCCCTTGTCGAGGCTTCCCGGGCAGAGGAGCTGGGTGAGGTTCCGGTGGGTGCCGTGGTCGTCCACGAAGGTCGGATCATTGGACGGGGTCACAACAGGCCTATCAGCAACAACGATCCCACTGCGCACGCAGAGATCGTGGCGCTCCGGGAAGCGGCGGATGCATTGGGAAACTACCGCCTTGTGGGGGCCCGGCTCTTCGTAACCCTGGAGCCCTGCCCCATGTGTGCAGGCGCCTGCCTTCAGGCACGGATTCAAACCCTTGTGTTCGGAGCCCGGGACCCTAAAGCCGGCGCGGCCCGCTCGCTCCTCCACCTTCTTGATGACCCGCGGCACAACCACCAGGTCGAAATCGTGGAAGGCGTGCTGGGTGAAGAGTGCGGGCGGAGGCTTCAGGCGTTCTTCAAGAAGAGGCGGGATTGTGGTATATAAGACGTTCGCGTAAATCCGGAAGTTCACTGTTTCCGCGGAGAGATGGCCGAGAGGTCGAAGGCGGCTGACTCGAAATCAGCTGTACCGCTTGCGGTACCGGGGGTTCGAATCCCTCTCTCTCCGCCATTTTTATCTTTTAATTAAAGCAATTATTCCTGTGACATACCTCAGCTCTCCATGCCTCCCTCTACACCTCTTTCAACGAGATGAACAAATATCGGACAACCGGCACGTAAGGATGGATGGACAGGGATACCCGAATCGTGTCGAAGATGGTAAAATAATGATTCTTCCTGAATTTTGCGTGAAACCGTTCTGTGTTTCGGTTCTTTTCATGGTTGTGTGTAAAAAAAAATATTTTGCATTAATCTAAAGAAGTAGAAGGTTTTTTAGACGATAAATAAAAGGAAACAGGGGGTGCGTATATGAAGACAAAAATCAGCGGAACCGGCGTGGTACTCGGTAAAAGAGTTGTAACAAATGAAGAGTTTGTCGAGCTATGTAAAAAAAATGATGAAAAAACCGAACTGGCAAGGCAGTTTGCTGAAAAAGCAAAAGCGGAAAACAAAGAGACCAATGCGGATTGGATCCGGATGCGGACTGGAATTGAGCAGCGCGTATGGATTGATACCTGGCATACCCGACAGGACGGCCTTGAGGGACCAGGGGTCACAATGGAAGAGTGGATGGAGGATCCGGGGGCCGGCATAAATACGTCGGATCTAGGGGCCGAAGCCGCACGGAACGCCATTGCCGATGCTGGACTTCAGCCAGAGGATATCGACTGCAGCATCTGGGCGTCCTTAACGGCCGATCACCATTTCCCGGGGCTGGGCAATTTCGCATTCGATAAAGCCGGATTGAAGGAAGGCACCCCCGCCTTCAGTATCATGCAGCAATGCTCTGGTTTTATTTATGGGACCGTCATGGCCCACGCCTTTATCAAATCAGGCCTCTACAAGCAGATTTTAGTTGTCGGGGCTGAAATCCATAGTGTGTGGCAGGATCTGACCACACGGGGCCGGGGGGCGGCGCCCATATTTGGGGATGGTGCGTCGGCAATTATTTTCAGTGCCAGCGATGACGACAGCGATGTATTATCCTACGATCTGGGCTCCAACGGAAAAACCGAACCGCTGAATGTGTTGATCCACAACAGCGCCTGCGGGGAAACCTGGGGCCGCAGTGACGCGGACTATCTGTACACCCACCCGAATATGCAGGGAAACATGGTTTTCAAGCACGCCGTCAAGGGGATGGTGGGCTCGATCAGCGAGGTCCTGAAGGCCGCCGGGGTAGCGGCTGGGGACGTCAACTGGTTTGTTCCGCACCAGGCCAACCACAACATAAACGTGGTCGTGGCCGAATTTTTAGGGTCAGAGGTCAAATACCGCAAGGACGATGCGCCGATTCTCAAGGATGACAGATGGCTGTCGAATATCCAGAAATACGGAAACCTGTCGGCCGCCTCCATCCCCACGTTAATCCATGAGAACATCAAAAATAGTAAAATCAAGCGGGGCGATCTATGCGTCATGTCGGGTTTTGGGGCCGGTCTCAACTGGGGATCACTGCTTTTCAGATATTAACGGTAAACAAGAGAAAAGAAATCAAAGGGCTCCGGGCCTGTTATCAGATCCGTGCTTTTTCATGAAGATCAGTTTTGTTCATGTATTCCATCCAGGAGGCCCGACGCCCTGCCGCAGACCCGGGCTTCTGAGTCCAGGTCAAGACCAATCACCAAAATAAATAAGCCCCACCAGCACAATGCTGTCTGGCCGTCCCTCCTGCTGCGCCCATTTTGATCTCTCCATCCTAACCCGCCCATGTCGGCGAACCGGCGGATCTACCCGTTCCGGCAGAAAAGGAAACCGGGGAAAAAACGAAATTTCCCCTTGACAAAGCACTGTTTAGTATTTAGTATATACTACACGGCTGGACGGGCACAATTCCGTAGAGGATTTGGACATGAGCCAGAAGAAATTCGGCAGAAAAATAAGGATGTTGAGGGAAAAGCGGCTTCAGGGCGACCCAGGGTTCTCACTTCGCCGCTTTGCCGGAAGGGTGGGGATGAGCCCCACCTATCTCAGCAAGGTGGAAAGGGGGGACCTCCCCCCGCCCGGAGAGGAGAAAGTCAAGACGATCGCCCGGGCCCTGGACATGGACCCTGACGAACTGCTTGCTCTGGCAGGCAAGGTGGCCTCGGACCTGCCGGAGATCATCCGACAGAGGCCTGTCCTGATGGCGCGCCTGCTCCGCAGGATGCGCCACATGGAAGACGATCAGGTGGAGAGGATCTTCCGGGTCGTCGAGGATGGAGACTGGTAACAGGCAAAGGAGGACACGATCATGCTGCAAGTCAAGACAAACGGGCACAGCCTGGAGATCGGCGAGCGTTTTTCTGTTTCCTTTCAACGCACCCTTCGAATCCCTGACGACGGAAAGACCTACCCTCTGCCCCCGGGGCTGGGCACGTTCCCCATCTACCACGTGGCCGACTTCAGGGACAGGGTGCCTGCATC
>CAZSUQ010000347.1:0-5982 GCA_964609935.1 uncultured Thermodesulfobacteriota bacterium
CATGTTGGCGAACGTCCTCGAAGAAGCCCCTTGCGCTGAAAGTCCTTCTCGAGGCAAAGGTGGCGCCTGCCCGGAGCGCAACGCTGAAGGCGACAAAGTTGCTTTCACCGTGGTACAGGGGAAGGGGGGCGTAGAGTACGTCCCGGGAATTGATCCCGAACAGTCTCGAGAGCGCGATGCCGGCCATGGCAAAACGGCTGTGACGTATGATGGCAGGCTTGGGCAGGCCCGTTGTGCCGGATGTGTAGATATAGAGGAAGACATCCCCGCCCTTGAGGTCCGGCATGGGGAAGTCGTTCGTATCGGCGGAAGAGACGGCAAGATCAAGGCTTTGTACAGACGGAGGAAGGGAAGCCGGATCGCCTGTGGCCCAAACCGTTTTATCGATCTTTCCCAGAAGGGGTTCCACTGCAGGGAGGCAGGCCTGGTCCACCAGGAGGTTGACGGCCCCTGAAACGTCAAGAACGTGGGCAAGGCCTTCGCCGGACAGATGCGTGTTGATCAGCGCGCCGATGCTTCCCAGCTTGCCCATGGACGCCTGGGCCATGAGCATGTCCGGGCTGTTCTGCATCATGATGGCCACGGGCTCGCCCCGCCTGATGCCCGCCTCGTTCAGCACATGTGCGTACCGGTTGGACCCTTTGTTGTAATCTTCATAGGTCACGGATTCCCTTTCGAAACGAAGAAAGACCTTGTCAGGGAATCTGGACGTCTGTGTGCCGAGGATCACGTTGAAGGTTTCACGTCCCCGGTTGGACGTGCGCCACAGAGAGGAGAGCATCAACGTAAATGTTGGAATCTCGCGAATGTCTTGAAGGAACAGGCGGACATTCATGATCCTCTCCTCTATGGGTCAGGGCTTACCTTCACCCTGTAATGGCAGTTTGCCGCACCGGTCCTGCAGGGGCTGTCAATGACCTCGGTGGAAGCGATCTTCTTCCTTGTGGCGCCCTCGATCATGCGGCCTGCCAGGCGGGCGCCGCTGTCGCAGCATTCCGGGTTCGGCTCCATGATCCCCAGGAGAACCAGGGGGCAGTGGCACTTCGGCTTTCCGTCCTCCCCGATGGATGCATCATAGATCAGGTCATAGGTGTCTCCCTCCTGCTTCACATCCCACGGGCCAATGGGCGGAACCGTGCCCCTGAGGAAGTGGACGTAATCCTCCCAGCTCATGCCGGGCTGGCATCCCACCGCCCCGGCAAGGGCCAGGTCTTCACAGGTTGTGCACATCCCTGTGATGATCTTGCTCCGGTGCTCGGCAGGGAGGCCCTGGATCTCCTTGAGCACCGTTGCCATGAGAGCCGGCAGCCAGGTGCTGTACATCAAAGCCTTGACCTCTTCAGGGATTTCAATCGACATGGGATGATCTCCTGTCCTTGTAATCGCTAGATTCTGGATTCACGCATATGACGGGCCACCCTTCTCATGATCCAGTAGACAAGGCCCGGACTCAACCGTTGAAGCACCCAGAGGATCTTTGCCCACCAGCCGATCACGATGGTCCCCTTGTTTCGAACAACGCCGTGCAGCATCCTGGAGACGCATTCCTCCGGGGATATGCCCATGATGTCGGTGATGGAGGCAAGGATCTTGTCCCGGTCGATCCTCACCATCGTGCTGTTTTCAATGATCCTGGTTGTCACATAGCCGGGACAGACCACACTGACCTTCACCCCGAGCACAGCGCCTTCCGCACGGAGGGCATTGGAAAGCCCCACCACGCCGTACTTGCTCGCCACATAGGAGCCCATGGCCGGAAAGGGAGCCAGTCCTTCCACCGAGGCCGTGTTCACGATGTGCCCGAATCCCTGTTCAACCATGAGCGGGTAGGCAGCGGCAACGCCGTTGACAACCCCGTATAGATCCAGGTCGATGACCCGGCGCCAGTCCTGGATGGACACGTCCCGGGCCTCGCCAAAGATCAGTATGCCGGCGTTGTTGAACAGGTAGTCCAGACGGCTGTGCTTCTGCAAGGTGGCGTCAACAAGACTCTTCACCGCATGGAAATCCGTGACGTCAACGGCTTCCGCACTTGCCTGACAGCCGGCATTGCAAAGAGAAAGGGCGATCTGGTTGACCCCCTCGAGATTCACATCTGTCAGCACCACAGAGGCACCGCGCCGTGCAAGCTCCTCCCCAAGGGTCTGACCGAGACCGGAGGCGGCTCCGGTGATAATGACCACTTTATCCTTGAACGCGTCCATGACTCCTCTTTCCCTGTTGAGAAAAATATCAGTCTGTTGAGATCGTCTCAGCCTGCTATCCGAAGTATCCTTTCTCCCTTGCTCTGGCAACGAGTTCCGGCTCCTGCCACCACTTCTCGATTCCCATATCCTCAGCGATCCTGTTGACCGCATTGTAGCCCGGGCCAAAGGTCACGAGTCCGCCGGAATGGCAGCTGGCCCCGCAGATGTAGAGCCCTTCCAGCGGTGTACTGTACTCGGAGCAGTCCTCATTGGGCCTGAGATAACCCATCTGCAGGGGAAGGTAAGCGCCCTGCTTGTACGAACCCTGGACCATGTTGCGGAACTTGTGCGAGAAATCGAGAGGGGTCAGAAGGTAGGTCCAGAGGACCTTGTCCTTTGTCAGATTTGGAGAGTATTTTTGTAGGGTGGCAAGAAAACGCTCTTCATGCTCCACCCTGAGGTTTCGGTCCCACCAACGTTCGGCCCCATCCTTCAGGTTATAGGGGGCCATCTCGTGCATGGCCCCTGTGTGTCTCCCGGCAGGGGCCTGGCTAGGGTCATGCACCGTGGGAAACACGCAGTCACACCCCACGGTTGATGACAGAACCCCCCCGTCGATCTCCTGCCAGTGCCGGATCAGATCGTCCGGCGTGTCGAATCCCAGGATGTACATGAGCCCCTTGTTGACGTCCTGGTTATCCGCCGCAGCCGCGAAAAGGGGTGGCTCCTCCAGGGCCAGGTGAAGGGAGCAGAGACTCGATTTCTCCCACTGCCACATTTTGATCTTTTCCACGAACTCTTCCGGCAGGTGATTCTTCCCCACCAGCTCGAGGAATGTCTGGTGAGGGTCAATGCTGCTCACAACGGCCTTTTCCGCTTCGTATAGGGTGCCGTTCTCCAGCTCAACGCCAGAGGCTCTCCCGTTCTCCACGACGATTCTCTTGACCCTTATGCTCCCCCTGAGATGGCCGCCTCCGGGCTCCTGGATGACACGGGAGAGGGCGTTGCTCAGCCGGTGAGATCCCCCGATGCAGAGACGGGCATTCACCGCCCTGTTCAGCAAGAGCGGGATGAGGTAACCCACCCCGGCACCGTCGTACTCCAGTCCCCAGTGACAGGCCAGGTAGAGCATCAGGGTCTTGACCTTTTCGTTTTCATAGAGCTCGTCCACGACCTCCTGGGGGCTCTTGAAGGAATAGGCGGATATCTCGCTGCCAAGGGGGGTGCGCTCCAGGGCAGGGGCCTGCTCCAGGGCCCCGATGGGCCTGACATAGGTGGCCGGGCCCAGGAACTCGTCCATGTAGGCCCTGAATTTGTGGAAGGTCTCCCGGTACGACTCGGCATCCCTGGGAGAGAATCGGGCAATGGACTCGCACGATCGCTCCACATCGGAATAGAGACAGAGGCAGGAACCGTCGGCGAAGGGCATCACCACCTGGGGATCGGGGGAAACGTATTTGCAGCGGTACCTCTCGAGATCCAGGTCCTCATAAGGCGGGGCGTAGTCCACCATCATGTGATACACGCAGTGGGTGTTGTGATAGAACCCGCCGAGGGTCACCTCTTCCGTGGCAAGCCCGCCGCCCACTTCCAGGTGCCTTTCCAGGACGAGAACCTTCTGTCCAGCCTTGCTCAGGTAGGCGGCTACGCAGAGCCCGTTGGGGCCGCCGCCGATAATGATGAAGTCATATTTCTTTTGCATGTACCCTCCTCATCAACACAGGCTTAAAAAAGAAGGACCGGTCAGAAGAGACGCCCTTCCCACGGCTTCCAGAGGTCCAGGGCCTGTGCAATCCGTTTGTAGCAGTTGTACCCGGCCCATCCCGTGAGCCCGAGAGAGTAATGGCAGCTCCCCGAGGCCATCCAGAAGTCCTCGATCCCGGGGATCTGATACTGGGCGAACTCCGGGATCGGCCTCAGGGTGCACCACTGGCTCGGGGTGCCCGCAATGAGGCCCCAGTTTCCCTCCAGGAAATTGTCGCTCCGGTGCTGGATGTCCCAGGGGGTCTCGATGTTGGAAGCGATCACATTGTCCCAGGTCATGTTGGGTGCATACTTCTGCCATTCCTCCAGAAAACGGCCCGGCGCCTCCTTCTTGATCTGCAGCCACTCCTTCTCCGTTCTCCAGCTGGCCGGGAAGGCCATCTCCTCCAGGAGGGCCACATGCTTTCCCGGTGGTGCATAGCGGGGGTCCCATTTACTGTCCGTCCCTTCCCAGAGATAGAGCTTCTCGGGCCAGTGCCCTGGTCGTATGTGCTGCTGGTTGAAGCGATACTCCCGGTCCAGGTACTCGATGTCATCGTCCCCGAAGAACACCCAGCGGGCTTGGCCGCAGTCAGGGTTCCATGCCTCGGCCTTGTACCGGGGCAATTCGTGGAAGGCGATCTGGCCCCAGAAGATCTGGCCCCTGTCAACCCGGATCTTCTTGATCTTCCGGCGAAGCTCGGGGTCCATCTGCACCTCACGCAAGTGCCTGGCAAGGGTCTGCTTGATCTCAATGGAGGTGACGACCATCTTCCTGGCCTCGATCTCGGTTCCGTCCGCCAGCCTGATGCCGCAGGCACGGCCGTTGGCCATGAGGATCAGGTCCACGTCGGCACCCACGAAATACTTCCCTCCCTCTGCACTCAAGGCCCGCTGAAGGGCATGGATCGCGTTGTGGGTGCCGCCCTCGTACACGGCCCCGCCGAATCCCAGGAGCTGCTGGGGCACATTGGAGAGCACCACCGGCAGGGGGGCCACATCGTCGGGGTAGATGCCCGCCGAGCCGAGCATCCTCAGGGAATGGGCCCTCAACTTGTCGCTCTCGAACAGGTCGCAGACCACCTCGGTGGCAGACATGAACGGGTACCGGCGGTCGATCCCGGAAGAAGGATCGTTGAACAGGCCTTCCATGGGGTCCGGCTCGCCCGGCATGGGGGGAGGGTTCCACAAGACCAGGCTCGATGCCAGGGCCCACTCCCACGCCTCCTTCTCGGCCAGGTGAGCCAGTCGATCGGCGTCCTGGGGAGATATCCTTTCCACTTCCTTGATGTTCCTCTCGATGTTATCCAGCTTCGGCGTCACCTCTCCGGTTTCCTTGTCCCAGTCGATGGCCCGATAGGAAACAATGCAGGTTTCATCCGGAAAGATCATGGAGCCATGCACATCCGGGAAGATGTAGTTCAGCCCATGCTCGTGAAGCTTGAAATCCTGGTTGAGCGGGCTGGCCCAGAGCCCGGCTATGTGGGCACATGGGTTGCCGAGAAAGCCGGAGGCTGGACGGGACTCCGTGGCGCCGCCTCCGCCGAGTTCGCGTCTCTGCTCAAAGAGCCCCACGGTCATCCCGTTTCGCGCCATGTAGTTTGCCGCGATCAGGCCCTGGTGGCCTCCTCCGATCACCACCACGTCAAAGCTTTCATCCGCCATCTGACTCTCCTTGAATCCCTGGATCTATGATTCTGCTTCTATTTGCTGCCGGCATCTTCAGACATTCTTGGGCGCATCCCGTGCCAGAGCACCGCGGTCACGGCCATGGCCGGCACCCACATCAGGATTCCGGCGGCCCCAAGGGTGTGTTCCCCCACTGCAATGGCTACGACGGACAGGTGCAGAACCTGGATGATGAATGCCGCCAGGCACCAGACAAGAGGGTTTGTGAGCGGTTTCTCGTTTCGCTGGGGATCGTTCCGGGTCAACCATGCAAGCAGGCCGCAAAGGTTGGCGCTGACACAGAACCAGCCCACCTGTGACAGAAGGGGGAGATCGAACCAGAAGCCGGGCCCTTCGTAGTGGAACAGGTCGCCCAGGTAGAAGA
>CAZSUQ010000348.1:0-5978 GCA_964609935.1 uncultured Thermodesulfobacteriota bacterium
GACGGACAGATCCTTGCTTCGGCAAACGCCGCCGAAGCAAGGATCTGTCCGTCCTCATTCAGCGGCTCTCGAAGGGGTTTGTCCTGTCTTGCCATCTCGAAAATCCGCTTGCTCTCGGTTCCGTGGTTGCGACCGACATATTCCAGGGTCGCCTCGCTAAAATCATTCTCCTTGCTTTTCAGCGCCCTCATGTAGGCTTTCATGTCCGGGATCTCGCACCCCGCGAGGAACGTCTCATGCGTGTTCGATTTCCGAAGTTTCCGGCCGAGTTTCCTTTCAATCATCTTTCCCACGTTCAGGGCCAGGTTGCGGCTCGTGGTGTACTTGCCCCCCTCCACGGTGATCAGGCCGCGGAGGTTGTCCTCTGCATTGTCGTAGATCTCGTACTTCCTTGACGACTCGTACGTTCCCTCTGTCTGGTCCTCCACCAGAGGCCTCAACCCTCCATAGACGAACACCACATCTTCATAGGTCAGGTTTCCGTCCCCAATGGAATCGTTGACGTCCTGAACGAGTTCTTCAATGCTCTTGCGCGTGACGCGGTATTCGTCCGGGTGTCCCACGTAGTCCTTGTCCGTGGTGCCGACCAGCTGGAGCCCCCTCCAGGGGATCGTGAAGAAATGCCGCCCGGCCGGTGTCCACAACACGATTGCATGCTTGCTCTTCATCTTCTTCGTAAGCAGATGAATGCCTTCCGAGCGCCGGATCTGGTGCTTGTTGGTCCCGCCGCTGGCCATCTGAAGCACGATATCCGCCCAGGGGCCGCCGCAATTGACCACGAGCGTTCCGTTTACATCCACGGTTCTTCCATTGAGCGTATCCTTCACCCGCACGCCCTGAACCTGCCTCCCCCCTTCCGAAAAAAGGAACTCCTCAACGCAGCCGTAGTTGGCTGCCTTTGCGCCGTACTTCACCGCGGATTTGACAAAGGCAAGGGTCAGCCTCTCCGGGTAGATGCACTGGCAATCGTAATAGATCGAACCGCCCATCAATCCCTTGCCCCGCACCATGGGTTCCATCTCCAGGATCTTCCTCCTGGAGACCCACTGGTGGCTTCCGATCCTCTTGTCCCTGTCCCAGGTCCTCCCCTTGTCATAGGCAAAAAGGTCATAGAGGGTCAGGCCGGCCCGGAGGAGCCATTTGTTGCGCCTCTTGTCATTGTAACCGGGGACCAGGAACGGAATGGGGTAGACGAGGTTGGGCGCAATGTTTTCCAGGATCCTTCGCTCCTTGAGGGATTCCCGAACCAGCCCGAACTCCATGTTCTGAAGGTACCGCAACCCCCCATGGATCAGTTTCGATGTGGCGGCGGAAGTCGCCCATCCAAAGTCGTCCTTCTCCAGGAGAGCGACTTTGAGCCCCCTGCGCGCCGAGTCGTACGCAACGGCGGCTCCCGTGATCCCTCCTCCGATGATGACCACGTCAAAGGTTTCGTCCTTGTGGGTTTCCAGGAATCTCTCCATTTTCGGCTCTCCGTGGAAAGGCTGTTCGTACGGAATGCCCCGGGTCCAGCGAGCGTGGCGGCAGGGTTTTCCAGCGAAAAGAGATGACAAATGCAATATCTGGGTTTATAAATACTTTCCCCTAGAAAATCAATTTTTCCGGGAACAGGGAAGATGAAACCACTGGTCATCGACGGACCGCGGATGTCCGATATCAGCGAACAGCCTGAGTCACGCTTGCTCACGGATTTCCTCAACGAACGCTTCCGGGAGCCGAGAAGGATCCTCGGTGTTCACCTTTGGACCCATTCTCCGAAAAGGGTTTCCAGGAATCCCCTTCTCGTCCGCCTCCTGCAAGACCTCCTGGAGCGGGGCATCCCTGTGACGCTGCAGGTCACGGTAACGGGGCTGGGCGGAACCGTGGTGGAACCGGGAATCGAAACAACGAAAGAAGCGATGCAACACCTTGGCCTCCTGATCCGGGACGGTCTCTTGAGGTCGGACCGAATCTGCCTGCGGATCGACCCGATTCAGTCCTGGGCAGGGGAGGCAGGAACGGTTACGAACGCAGGCAAGATCGCCCCCCTGCTGGAACAAGCCAAGGAGATGCAGATCCGCCGTGTCCGCGTCTCCCTGATCGCCTATCACCGCTACCGTGGGAAGATCCTTCCCCGTGCACAGAAGCGTGGACTCGAGTTGAATGAACTGCCCCTCCCGGACATCGGGGAGGCCCTGCGGGACGGGATCCGAAAAGGCATGGACATTCGAAGTTGCGTGTCCGCTCTTTTCAGTGAGGGCGTACCGTCCGGCCCCTGCTTCGATTTTCCCTGGGTCACCGGCCTCCCGCTTCTCGATCCGTATCGGCCCGTGGCGCCCAGAGAGGGATGCCTTTGTTTTGTCCCGGAGTCGGTGAGGCTGTGGAAGATCCCCAAGCGGTCCTCTTGTTCAGGCGGATGCCTGGCCTGCTATGCGCAGGATCACGTGTGAGAAAGACCTGGAAAGCAGGATGATCCTGATCACTTCTTGTAGAATCTTTCGTAGATGTCGATCAGCTGGCCATCCAGTTCCTCCCAGCGACCGATATAGATGCCCGAAGGCAGCGTCCCGCCGCCGGCAGCTGCACTCTCCTCTGCATCCAGGCCTGCCTCCCAGTCCGACACCGACTTCAGTGCAAGTGGAGACGCCGTTTTCGCAGAGGAACCCTTGGCCCGGGTTGCCTTCTTCCCGGCCAGGAGCGGAATGTCCTGGGTCGACGTCGTCCCCGGAGGGGCATCCCTTGTTGTCCCTGAGGGGACCTTGAGGCTCAATGCCTTTGCAGGGGGTGGCTGAATCGTCTTTAATTGATCGGGCTCTTTCAATTCCGTGTCCACGATCTCCCGGAACACCTCGTCAGGCTGCGAGGGCAATGGTTCCCTGCCCCGCACCTCCTTTGGCTGGGGAAGGATCATGGGAGAGATCCCGGGTGTCGGCCGTGTGCCGCCCACGCCCTCCTCGCTCACTCCCGGCAAAGGCCCATCCGCTCCCGGATAGCGCTTGAGCGACATGGAGGGCAAGGGTGCTGATACAGGTTGCCCTTCTGTTCCTTCTCCTTCCATGGGCAGGGCAAGGAGCTCGGGAGGGACGTCAGGGGAAGGAGCGGGTTGCTTCAGCCCGGTTTTCGTTTCCCTTGGGATACCCTTCAAGGACGGCGCCTCCACCTTCTCGGGAGCCGGAGGTTCCTCAGTGGTCAGGGGAGGCAGGTCCAATCCCTGTTCGCCGTCTTCCACAGGGATCTCGAGGTCCATCAACTCCTGGCAGTACATGGGGCCGATGTCGCCCGGGTCTTCTCCGGTGGACGGGTTCACAGGAACGGCACCAAGCGGCGAGGCAGACATCATGCAGCAACAAACCGCCAGGATTGCCCTCTTTATCATCTGGATCGCCTTTCCTTCAGGGATACGCGATGGGCCAAAATGATTTTTATTTCCTTTTTATTATTACAAGAATCCTTCTCAACAATCAAATCTTATTGAATCTATTGAGGATTCTCAAATCCCGTCGCCCCTAATAATAAATCCTTATGTTCTTCCTTTCCCTTTCCTCCCGATCCTCCTTCCACCAGTTCTTCCATGCCTCCGGATCTGTGCCCAGGTTTTTTCCAGATATGGTTTTCAAGGCGGCCGCAGCCCTTGAACGGACACCTGAATTCGAATCTGATAAAGCCTTGATCAGGGGCTCCACAGATGGATGCCCGATCCTTTCCAAGGCCTTTTTCGCCTCTTCACCCGGACTCGTGATGATTCCCGGGTATGGCATCCGCTTCTCATAAAGAGAAGAGCCGACCCACTTCAGTGCGGTATCATCCTCCAGCATCTCGATCAGGAAGGGGACAGCCCCGGCCGCCCTGGGACCGCCGAACCCCAGAAGGGCGGCCGCTTTTCCCCTCTCCGTTGCCTTCTCTGCGTAAAGCTCTTCAATGAGTCTTTTCACGTCCGGGTCCGCACCCGCAGGAATCGTGCTCCTGGGAGGCATATTCACCTCGTTGCCAAGGCCGTCATCGTGTAAACTCATTAAGAGAGCAAAGGCAATCAGGATTCGTACTGCTTGCATCATCTCCTCCCTTTTCTCTTTCTTCGGATGGATTCAGGAAAAACCGGAGAGCAAACCTCGTATTTCGTTTCCAACATGTTTACCTCATTTTCATGCTTCGACCCAAACTGCAAGTGAGGATGATCGAATTCAATGAAGAGAGGCCCCATGACTCCCTGGGGAACCTGACGCCGCAGGAGTACATGGACAAAAATGACCTCCTCCCGCCAAAGAGTTCAGAAAAGGTGAGCCATAGATGGCACCCAGGCGGCACCCTATCGGCACCCTCGTAAAAACAAAAGCCCGTAACCAATTAAGGTTACAGGCTTTTTATCATCTTGGTGCCGAAGGGGGGATTCGAACCCCCACACCCGGTGGGCACCACCCCCTCAAGATGGCGTGTCTACCAATTCCACCACTTCGGCATAGAAGTTCGGCATCGTTTCGTTCAGCCTATTCCACGTTGGGTCTATGTTTGTTGAAATAAATCGAGGGACCCCGGATCTATTCCACCTCACCCTACTGTTCGGGCATCTCAGAAGACTCTGTGGTCCCCTCTTCCGCAGCAGGTGTGGGCACATCCGGAGGTATTTCCTGAACCGTTGCTCCGGGCTCTCCCATGGCCGCGCTTTCCGTCTCCTGCATGATCGTGGACTGGACCCGGCTCGAGGAAATGTAGGCAAGGCCCAGGGAGGTCAGCATGAAGATGCCGACGCAGGCGGCAACGAGCTTTGTGAGGAACCCGCCCGCCCCCTGGCTTCCGAAAACGGTTTGGGAGGACCCGCCAAAGGCTGCCCCCAGGTCAGCGCCCTTCCCCTTCTGAAGCAGGACAACCAGGATGACGGCAAAGCATGCCACAACGTGTATGACAACAACGGCAATATACATCTCTCTATCCCATAAAAAGTTAAACCCTGGCCTGATGTTATCATGCCAGGGGGATCGAATCAATAAGAAGGCCTGACAGGCCTCTCCTTTAGCCTTGGAACTTCACGATCTTCAGAAAACTGTCTGCCTTGAGGCTCGCACCTCCCACGAGGGCACCGTCGATGTCGGGCCGGCTCATCAGGTCAACAACGTTGTCCGGTTTTACACTGCCGCCGTACTGGATGCGCATCCCTTCAGCGATTCCCTCATCGTACAGGTCCTTCAGCAGTGCGCGGATGGCTGCATGAACCTCCTGGGCCTGGTCCGGTGTGGCCGTCTCTCCGGTCCCGATGGCCCAGACCGGTTCGTAGGCAAGGACCATGGTTTCCGCATCCTCGCTCGGGATGCCTTCCAGCCCTCCCCGGATCTGCTTCTCCACCACCCCCTGGGTCAGCCCTCCCTTGCGCTCCTCCAGGGTCTCGCCCACGCAGAGGATCGGGATCAGGCCCCCGGCCAGGGCCGCCTTGAGCCGCTTGTTCACCGTCTCATCGGTCTCATGGAAGAACTGGCGACGCTCCGAGTGCCCGATGATGGCGTACTTGCAGCCAACGTCCTTGAGCATCTCCGCGCAGATCTCGCCCGTATAGGCGCCAAAGGATTCCCAGTGGAGATTCTGCGCCGCGAGGGACACGGACGATCCTGACAGGGCCCTGGCGATGGGCACCAGCGCGGTAAAGGCCGGGGCAACGACCGCGTCCACACCTTCACTCCCGTCGAGCCCTGCATTCAAGTCCTTCACGAGAGCTTCCGCTTCGGACACCACCAGGTTCATCTTCCAGTTTCCTGCCATGATGGGCTTTCGGCTCATGTGTCTGGCTCCCTCTGTTTTCGTGATTTCCCTTAGCGGCTCTGCGCCCCCAACCGACGAACCTAGCGTGCAACGCGACCCCAAAGTATTTCCCGGGTCCGCTATCGATCCAGGGCCTGGATGCCGGGCAAGGCCTTCCCTTCGAGATACTCCAGCGAGGCTCCCCCGCCCGTGGACACATGCGAGATACGGTCCTAGAGGCCGTCAGTTTCCAGTGCGGCAACGGAATCCAC
>CAZSUQ010000349.1:0-5947 GCA_964609935.1 uncultured Thermodesulfobacteriota bacterium
AGCGGGGGGTGGATTTGAACCACCGACCTCCGGGTTATGAGCCCGACGAGCTACCTGACTGCTCTACCCCGCGTCAAGGTTGTTTCTGCTTCTTAACCTGTAAAGTTTATAACCGTTTTTCTCTCTTGTCAAGTTCGGCCAGGTATGAATGCAGCTTTTTGATCTCGGCCGGGCTCAATTTCCTGAACTTGCCCCTGCCAAGACCTTCGGTGGAAAAGGGACCGAGGGCCACCCTTTGCAACTTCAGAACCCGGAAGCCGAAGTGTGACATCATGCGTTTTACCTGCCTGTTCCTGCCCTCGTACAGGGTTAGGCGAATCCAGGCGTTCCTGTCGCCCTGTTTCAGCACAGAAACCTTTGCCGGCAGGGTTTTTTTCCCATCCAGGGGAATTCCTGTCTCTATCCTTTTCAAGGCCCTCCGGTCCGGGACACCGGATATCTTTACACGGTAGACCTTCTTCACCTTGTATCGCGGATGAATGATCTTCTGAACCATGTCGCCGTCGTTTGTGCAGAGGATCAGTCCGTCCGTATCAAAATCAAGCCTCCCGGCGGGAACAGGCCTTCCCCGGACATTCTTCAGCAGATCCCCCAGGCAGGGTCTTCCCTCGGGATCTTCCATGGTGCAGACCACCCCGCGAGGCTTGTGAAGTAGGTAATAGGCGAAGGATGGAAGTTTGAAAACCCTTTTCCCGTCTACCTTGATGGCATCCGTTTCCGGGTTCAGGCGTGTTCCGGGTGCGCGAACGACCCGGCCGTTGACGGTGACAAGTCCTTCATGGATGAGCCCATCCGCCTCTCGCCTGGAAGCATACCCGGCCCTGGCAAGAAACCGGTTCAGACGATACTCGGCGCCCGGAGATTCATTTTCCGTCTTTCTCCTCTTCGGGGTCTCCGGTCTCTTTCTCTTCTTCGATTTCATATTTCAGGCCGCCTGCTTTCTCTGTTTCCGGCTCACCTTCCGTACCCTGGGGTCCCTCGGGTTGGATCCCCTCCCCACCCTTCCCTTCCGCCTCCTCAACCCCCTGGGCCTCCTCGCCTTCACTCATCTCCTGTTCGAAAGAAACGAACTTGGTTTTGGTGGACCTCAGGATGTCATCCAGTTCGCCCGCCTCAAGAACGTCCTCCTCATCATCCCAGTCCTCGTCTTCCTGCTCCGATTCCTCCTCTTCCGGGAGATCACCCTTGTCGGTCCCGACTCCAGGTGCGGGGTCCGCCCCGGAGACCTCGTCCATCAACCCGGTTTCAGCTGTTTCCGCCTCTCCCTCCACAAGGGCTTCCGGCTCGCTCTCTTCGGTACCCTCCTGTTTCTCCGGTTCCTCCTCCGGAACCTGTTCGAACATGCCCTCGATCTCCCGAAGCGTGGGAAGACTGCTGAGGTTCTTCAGTCCGAACAGCTCCAGGAAATCCTGGGTCGTGCCGTAAAGGATCGGTCTGCCCGGAACCTCCTTTCGTCCAAGGATGCGGATCAACCTTTTCTCCAGGAGGGATCCGAGCACAGCGCCGGAATCCACGCCCCGGATGGATTCGATCTCTGCCCTGGTTACGGGCTGCCGGTAGGCGATGATGGCAAGCGATTCCATGGAAGCACGGGTCAAACGCTGAGGACGCTGTTGCTTAAGCTTTGCAATCCACTTTGAGAATTCCCCACGTGTCCGGACCTGATATCCCTGGGCCACTTCCACCACCTCAAAGGCCCTTCCCGATTCTCGATAATCATCATTGAGCTCCTGGAGAAGCTTCCTGATCTCCTTCTTCTCGCAGCCCTTGATGACCTCTGCCATCCTGTCAGCGGAAAGGGGGATGTCGGAGACGTACAGAAGCGCTTCCAGGATGGCTCTTTTTCTATCTCCATCCGGCGTTTCGGACGATCCTTCGGGGATCTCGTCCGCTCCCATCGGTGGGATCGAAGCCTCGTCTGTTACCGGGTCCGGCGGTTGTTCCGGAGGCCTGGATTCATCCTTTGTCATGGAGGATCCCATTGTGTCTGTCTCTGCCCCTGGAGCTTCATCAGCAGGGGACCCGGGGCCGTTGCGAGATGAATCATTCGAGTTCATGATGCGGCAAGTTTTCCTTTAGCTTCTTTTTCACGTCCTCGCCCTCAGAGACCAGCCGGAGGCTGATTTGGCCGAAGGGCTCCATCTGAAAGGCGCGGACCGTCTGCAGTCGAATCAATTCCAACAGGGAAAGGAATGTGGCGATCATCATAGGTCGAGAAGGCCTTCCTTCAAACAGTTCTTCCATTCGAAGGGATCCCCTTTCCACGATGATATCCAGAACCTCAACAATACGGTCCATGAGCTTGATTCGTTCGGGCATGACCTCATGAATGTTTTCCTTGGGCGCGGTTTTCAGGATCTGCTGGAACACGCCCAGGAGATCGAAGAGGGTGGCTCTGATGGGTGCATCGAGCTCATCCTCTCTTTTCACCTCTCCGTGAACATTCACCTTGAATACGTCACGGTTCAGGAGTTCCCTGCCCTGCAATTCCTGCGCGGCCTCCTTGTATCGCTGGTACTCGATCAACTTTTTGTGCAATTCCTCCAGGGATTCATACCCTTCATCTTCCTCATCCTCTGCCTGTGCTTCAACAGGAAGGAGCATCTTGGACTTATGGTAAGCCAGGGTGGCGGCCATCAGGAGGAAATCACCCACGCCGTCCAGGTTGAGCGTTTGCATGACATCCACGTATTCCAGGTATTGATTTGCGATCTCTGCCACGGAGATCGTGTAGATATCCAGTTCATTCTTTCGTATGAGGTGCAGGAGCAGGTCCAGGGGTCCCACGAAATCCTGCACCTTGACTTGATAAGACATCGCTCCTCTTTCTGACTCTAGAAACCTAAAAAGAGCCGTGTCAGGGTATCCATCAAGCGCCAGAGGAGGCTCATGACGCCAAAAGGGTTCAAGGCGATCAGCCCAACCACCACGAACATGCCGTAGGGTTCGATTCGGCTGACCGTGATGGCCTGCTCGTGGGGAAGGAGGCCCACGAGGATTCGTCCGCCGTCCAGGGGCGGAATGGGAATGAGATTGAACAGCGCAAGGAGGACATTGAACTTCACGCTGACAAAGGCCATCGCCTTGAAGAAATCGAGAAAGCCCATGCTTCCCTGCGGCAGGCCCGGATCGAGCATGATCAGGAGTTGAAAGAGGATACCGCTCAGGGCTGCCAGGGCCATGTTGGTCAGGGGCCCTGCCGCAGCCACCCAGACCATGTCCCGTTTCGGGTTCCGAAGACGGAAGAAATTAACGGGTACGGGCTTGGCCCAGCCGAAAAGAAAGTTGGATCGGGCGAGAAAAAGGAGGCCCGGAATGATGAGGGTACCCATGGGATCGATGTGAGCAAGGGGGTTGAGGGTCAGCCGCCCCAGGCTCTTGGCCGTGGGGTCGCCCAGCCGGTAGGCAACATACCCGTGCATGGCCTCGTGAAAGGTGACGCCGAGCAGTAGCGGGGGGACCCAAATAGCGAGATCTTGAAGGTTCATAAGAGAAATCAGCCGTACCGAGCGAGCAGGAAAAGAGGCGAAAATATCTAAAATACCAACTGTTTTTTTAAAGTTTTACAGCAGCGCTCTGCGCTTGTCAACGAATCGGGAAGTGAGCCGCGATCCATTCCATTTCGCTTTCCCGGTCGGTCACCAGGCCGTTCAGCTTGGCATCCATTGCCTTTTCCATGATTTCCCTGTACCTGGGCCCTTCTTCGTATCCCATACGCTTGAGATCCTTGCCTCTGACGGAAAGCCTGGTGGAACGTAACTTGGTAATGTAGAGGGAAACCGCCATGCGCGTCTTTTCGCGAGACGTCTTTGTCATGATGAAAAGAAGGACCTCAACGGGAAGCGGATTCAACAGGTGGAAGATCTCGCTGGGCTTGAGTGTCCTTCTTGTCGAGGCCATCCTCTTGAGGACCTTCTCCGCCTCTCCCTTTGCCTCCAGCCTTGTCAACACCCTTTTGGAGTGGATCCTCAGTCGCTTGGAAAGGCCGGCCAGGGCGTTTTTATCCATAAAAGCCAGGAGGCACAGGAAGTAGAAGAGCCACTCCTCAAAGGTGTCCTCGAGATAGAGGAGACGGAACCATGAACTCACCTCCCGGGCTTTGTCGAGGATGGCCTTCAATCGTGCATCCAGGACAAGGTCAGGGTGGACGAAACAGAGGAGATCCCTCTTCTGCATCTGCCGGAGGATCGGCATGGGGTCTTCTTCTGTCAGGATCAGTTTCAGCTCTGTGAAGAGCCTTCTGCCGTCAAGCTTGGAAGGAAGGCCTTGCTGGATTGCGTTCTGCATCAAGGTTTTCGTCTGGGGCCCGAGGCTGAAATCGAAGCGCTCGGAAAAACGAAGCGCACGAAAGATCCTTGTTGGGTCCTCGATGAAGCTCAGGTTCTGGATGACGCGGATGACCCGGTCCTTGATATCCTTCTGGCCGCCGAAGAAATCCACCAGCTCCCCGAACTTCCCCGGATTGAGGCGGATCGCCAGGGTGTTCATGGTGAAATCCCGTCTGTAGAGATCCAGCTTCAGGGAGCTCCATTCCACATTGGGAAGGGCTGCCGGTCTTTCATAGTACTCGAGCCTGGCCGTTGCAACATCGATCCGAAATCCGTCAGGGAAGATGATCTTGGCGGTTCCGAACTCGGCGTGACTCTTCTGCCTTGCGTTGTACTGTTTACAGATCTTCTGCGCGAACCGGAGACCGTCACCCTCCACCACGATATCGATGTCCAGGTTTTCACGTCGCAGCAGGAGGTCCCTCACAACGCCCCCCACGAGGTAAACCGACATCCCATCCTGCTCAGCTGCCTGCCCCATTTCCCTGAGCATTTTTACGACGCGGACAGGAAGCCTTTCCCCCATCAAGCGTGTGACCCGCTTCTCACTGGCCGAACCCCCTGAGCCTCCCTGCACCCATCTTTCCTTGATGGGCATAGGGAGGGCCCGGGCCATGGACTGGATCACGTCCATCCGTGTAACCACACCCACCAGGTCTTCATGATCCATGATCGGGATGAAACGCTGCGTGCCTCCCAGAACGAGGTCGTAGGCCATCTCGATGGGGTCGGACGCGGACAGGGAGTTGAAGTCCGAACTCATGATTTCCTTGAGCATTCTGTCCTGGAGTCCGTGTCGGACTGCATTCTCCACCACCTGGCGGCTGATGATGCCACAGAGACGGCCATCCTTCTTCACAATGGGAAAGCTGTTGATGTTGTAACGGGTGAGTACGGTCTGGGCTTCCTGAACCGAGTCCTTCGCACTCAGGGTGATCACCGGCGAACTCATGTAATCCGAAACCTTCTTCTTGCTCTGCCTGGGCTTGATGCGTTCCTGAAGATAAATGAGCAGGCGTTCACGGGTCTGGAACAGGGTCAGGTCCTTGATCGTGGCGGATGCAGCCGTGGGATGACCCCCGCCGCCAAAGGCCCGCGCAATGTCCCCCACATCCACCTCCTGGATTCGGCTCCTGGCCACGAGGAAGACCCGGTTTTCCATCCTTGCCAGAACAAAGAGCACATCAAAGTTCTCCATGTCTCTGAGCTTGTGAACCAGCACGGCAAGGTCTCCCACATAGCCGTCTGCACTGGCCTCGGCGATGTTGACCTCCACACCGTGAATGTTCTGGGTTTTTCGCGACTGGGACAACTCGTGAAGAATCACAAGCTGGTCCTGGGTCAACTCCGAGGTGATCAGGTTGGACACGGCAATAAGGTCGGCCCCCTTCCCGAGCAGGAATGCGGCAGCCTCCATATCGGCAACGGTCGTGGATGTGAAGGTGAGGCAGCCCGTGTCCTCATAGATGCCCAGCAGGAGGATGGTGGCCTCTTCCGGTGTGAGCGGAACCGAGCACCAGCGCAGGATGTCCACCATAATGCTCACGGTTGCGCCCAGGGGCTTGCAGTACTCCAGGTTCCCCTTGACGTCATCCTTGGTGGGGGGGTGATGGTCAAAG
>CAZSUQ010000350.1:0-5942 GCA_964609935.1 uncultured Thermodesulfobacteriota bacterium
GAGGGATGCCGTAAACGCCCCCATGATGATTCCCAACCCTCTCGACCCTTCCGGATCGTAGAAAGATTGCGATGGACGTTGCAGGCGTGCGTTGGTTCAGTCGGCGGGTTCAGGTTCCTGGTCGAACAGTTTTTTCACCTCGAGTGCCAGGTCTACTTCGGCTTGCTTGTTCGGGCAGTCAAAATCGATGGTGTTTGATTCAAAATCGATCTTGACCTTGCAGCCGTATTTCTCCGCAAGGCTATTCATGGCCATGACCATGGCCGCCTCTTTCCTGTCTTCCGTTTCCTTTTCGGTCATTGTGCCATTCCTTTTCCGATATCCATGGAAACCCGGTACGTTTTCTCCTTTGATGTAGAGACCGGTGAAAGGCTTGCCTGTACGATCCATCATACCCCATCAAGAACCGCGTGGCCATAGACCTGTTCACTTGATAGAAAGTGACTTGACAGCGAGCCCGCTACTTCATGGTTACATCGTAACGAGTGGGGCGGATGGGAGTTAACCTTTGAAGTCAAACAAGAGCTTTCCATCACTCTCATCCACGGTCACGCTCCCCCCTTCGGACAGCTTCCCGAACAGGAGCTCTTCGGCCATGGGCTGCCGGACACGTGTCTGGATGAGCCGGGAGAGTGGACGGGCACCGAAGATCTCGTCAAAGCCCTCCTTTGCAAGCCACTCCCTTGCTGCATCGCTAAGGGAGACGGTCACCTTGCGGGCCTCCAGCTGCAGGCAAAGCTGGTGGATGAACTTGTCCACGATGCGCATCATGGTTTCGTGGTTGAGCCTGTGAAAGGTCACGATCTCGCTCAACCGGTTTCTGAACTCCGGGCTGAAGAACCGTTCCACCTCCTTCAGGCCCTGGGACACCTCTGTAGAGCGTCCGAACCCGGGAACGGTCCGGCTCATCTCACGGGCCCCGGCGTTGCTGGTCATGATCAGGATCACGTTGTTGAAGTCGGCTCGACGGCCGTTGTTGTCCGTGAGGGTCGCGTGGTCCATGACCTGGAGGAGGATGTCAAAGAGATCCGGATGGGCCTTTTCGATCTCGTCGAGCAGCAGCACACAGTGCGGGGACTTTCGGATCGCCTCGGTGAGGAGCCCGCCCTGGTCATAGCCCACGTATCCCGGCGGTGCACCGATCAGCCGGGATACGGTGTGCTTTTCCATGTACTCGCTCATGTCGAACCGCACAAAACC
The DNA here is from genome assembly GCA_964609935.1 of uncultured Thermodesulfobacteriota bacterium. GTDB lineage: Bacteria > Desulfobacterota > DSWW01 > DSWW01 > DSWW01 > CAYTRL01. The sequence continues at coordinate 1,201 of CAZSUQ010000350.1, forward strand.
GATGCCGAGCACCTGCGAGAGCTGCTTGGCCACCTCGGTCTTGCCCACACCGGTGGGCCCTGTGAACAGGAAGGACCCCACCGGCTGCTCCGGTTGTCCGAGACCCGCGCGCGACAGCTTGACCGCGTTGACAACAGCCTCGATGGCGCCGTCCTGACCGAACACCACCTTTTTGAGTCCCTTCTCCAGGTCTCCAAGCCTGTCCCGCTCGTTCTTCTTGGCCTTCAGGTCCGGTATCTGCGCGATCCGTGAGACCACCTCCTCGATTTCCGCGGGGCTGATGGTTTCCATTCGCTCTTCGGCCGACCGCATCTGGTTCCGGGCGCCAGCTTCGTCGATGACGTCAATTGCCTTGTCCGGAAGATACCTTTCCGAGATGTACCGGTCCGAGAGCTCTGCGGCACTACCCATGGCCTCGTCGTTGAAGCTGACACTGTGAAAGTCCTCGTATCGATCGCGGATGCCCTTCAGGATCTTCACCGTGTCTTCCACAGATGACTCGCCGATGTCCAGCCTCTGGAACCTGCGAATAAGCGCCCGGTCCCGCTCCAGGCTGCGGCGGAAATCCTCATGGGTTGTGGCACCGATGCATCGCAGTGCGCCTGCCTGGAGAGCCGGCTTGAGCAGGTTGGAGACATCGATGCTGCTTCCGCTCGCCGCACCCGCCCCCACGATCATGTGGATCTCGTCGATGAACAGGATGGGCTTCTCCTTGCTCTTGAGCTCGTTCAGGGATGCCTTCATCCGCTCCTCGAACTGGCCCCGGAACTTTGTCCCGGCCAGCAATGAACCCAGGTCCAGGAGAAAAACCTCACTGCCCTGCAGGGCCTCGGGGACCTCGTTTTTTTCCACCTTCTGTACAAAGCCCTCCACGATAGCGGTCTTTCCTACGCCGGTATCTCCCACCAGAATGGGGTTGTTCTTGTTTCTCCTGCACAGGATCTGCATGATCCGGTGGAGTTCACGCTCACGACCGACGAGCGGGTCCAGCTTCCCCTCCCTTGCCAGCTCGTTCAGATTGACCGTGAACTTCTTCAGGGACTGCCTGGCAGCCTCGTCCTCCTCGTACTCCAGGTCCCCGACCCTCTCGGCCTCGCCCTCCGGTTCACCGTATTTCGAGGTGCCGTGAGAGATGTATTCCACCATGTCGAGACGGGATATCCCATGCTTCTCCAGTGCGTGCACAGCATAGGATTCGCTCTCGTTGAAGATGGCCACCAGCACGTCGCTCACGCTGATCCTGCCCTTTCCGCTGGACTGAACCTGAAGAATGGCCCGCTGGAGAACCCGTTTGAATCCTGTGCTCTGGGTGGGGAATCCGTTCCCGGTCTCCGTGAGCTTTGGAAGCTTGGTGTCCAGAAAGCTCTCGAGCTCACGAATCATCTCCTCCACATCGCCCCCGCAGTTCACGATGATGGAACGCGCTTCCTCATCGAACAGGAGCGCATAAAGAAGATGCTCCACGGTGACGTACTCGTGATGTCTTGCCTGTGCATCTCGAATGGCGGCCTCGATGGCAAACTGCAGTTCTTTCTGTCCCATATCCTCATCCTGTTTGGTTGTTCATGCCGGTTCCATGGTGCACTTGAGCGGGTGGCCGGCTTGGCGTGCCAGGTCCGTCGTCTGCGCCACCTTTGTCTCGGCGATCTCCCTGGAGTAGGTCCCGGCCACGGCCCTTCCCCGGTTGTGAACGTGCAGCATGATCTGTGCTGCAGCCGGCGGCGGGTGGCGAAAGATCTTTTCCAGGATCATGATCACAAAGTCCATGGTCGTGTAGTCGTCGTTGTGAAGGATCACGTTGAAGGGCCGCGGTGTTCGGGTTCTGACCTTCCGTTCGGTCAGGACATCCCCTTCGGTCTCATGATCCTGTCTGCTCACGCGAACCTCGTTCTACAGGCCTTCCTCTGCCTCTCCCGGGGGTTCCTCCACGAGACGGTCCACGACCAGCCCGTGAAACCGGTGATCTTCGGAACGAAATCCCCACCCCAGATGTGAAAAACAGCCGCCGCAGACCTCGATCCTCCATGCATACCCTGCAAACCAGGTAAACTCCGTTGTCTCATCAGAAGGCTCTTCCAGACACCCGGGGGCCGAAAGAAAGCAGCCGATCCGAAAGACGAACCCGTGCGGATTGGCAAAGGTGTGCTGGTGCGATCCGTTCACCCGGATCCGCTCTCCGGTGTGCGTGATCCGATGGCCGCAGATGGCACAAAGGAGGAACCTGCCGCCCTGGCAAACGTCCCTTTCCAGGACCTCGGTCTCCTCCTCCCCGGCAGGGGCGTCCCTGTTTCGCCATTTTGTAGCAGATGAAAGGGGTTTCCCGGAAAAGAGGCATGGGGAGGAAGGAAACGATGAACCCGAGACTCTTCTGTTTCCATGCTTTTGTCGGCCATTTTGGCGTCTTTGGCTGCCCCTTAGGGTAAAGATAACACCGACTTTCCGGTTGTCAAGCATTCATCGGCAGCCATTGATATCATGGAGGCTCAAGAGGTTCGATCCAATGAGCATCCGTCCCCCCAGGGTATCCAAATCTCCTCTCTATTGTACCCGACCACGAGCATCAGGGTCATTGGAGATTTTCCTGGTCTCGAAAAGAAAGGGGCCATGTTCACAAACATGGCCCCTTTTACAGGTTTCTCCAGAATCCTTCCTCGACCTGGAAAGGACCTCTTGCCTTCAGGAAACCCTTCTCACGGGAAGATCTTCCCAGGATTCATGAGACCCTTAGGATCGAGTGCGTGTTTGATGGCTTTCATCACCTCAAGGCCCACACCGTGTTCCTCCTGCACAAAACGCTTCTTCCCGATACCGACACCGTGTTCACCGGTGCATGTCCCTCCCGCCTCCAGTGACGCTCGAACAATCCTCTCGTTCGCCTCCTGGATCCTTTGCCAGCGCCCACGGTCTGCAGGATCTTCCATCACGGTCACGTGAATATTCCCGTCACCGGCATGCCCGAAGACATAGGCTGAGAATTCCCTGAACGCCTGTTTCACCGAGACCACCATCTCGCCGTACCCGGAGAGGGGAACCGCAACGTCCATAATCAACGGCTTGCACCCCGGATGGCTTCGCTTGATGGACTCAAAGGTTTGATATCGGATCTCCCACAAACGGTTTCTCTCCTCCAAGCCGATCCCCCGGTCCAGAAATGTACACCGGTTCCCTAGACAGATCTCTTCCACGCAACCCATCTCCTCCTCCAGGCCCTTCCGGCTGTACCCGAAGAATTCCATGAGAAGAGTGGGCATCTCCTCCAGGTCTGTTCCGCGGTCTTTGTTGAGCATCTTTACAACCGCTGTGTCCAGGAACTCCATGGCCGAAGGTGCGATCCCGGAGCGCATGATCTGAAGTACGGTTTCCGCTGCATCCGGAACCGTGGGGAACGTCGCCCTCACGGCCATGAGGGCCTCAGGCAACCCTTCCAGCCTGAGGGTAGCCTCGGTGACGATACCGAGGGTGCCCTCAGAGCCTGTAAAGAGGCTGCAGAGGCTGTATCCGGATGAGGTCTTCTTTGCGCGGGTTCCGGCCTGAGCGATCCTTCCGTCCGGCAGAACAACAACCAGCCTCTGCACGTAATCCCTTGTGGAGCCGTATCCCACCGTACGGATGCCGCTCGCATTGTTTCCGATCATCCCGCCGATGGTGGCGGCGGCTCCCGGGTCGGGCGGGAAGAAGAGCCCTTGCCGCCCGAGCATCTTGTTCAGGTCCTTGTAAACCACCCCTGCCTCCACGTCCACCTGAAAATCCTCTTCGCGTACACCCAGGATCCGGTTCATCTCCTGAAGATCGATGACCATGCCACCGGCAACCGGAATCGGGTTCCCCTCCAGGCTGGTCCCGGCTCCCCATGGGGTGACCGGGACCCCCTTCTCGCAGGCCCAGGCCACGACCTCTCCCACCTCCTCGGTGGAATGGGGACACACCACCACCTCGGGCAGGACCGGGGGATGAAAGGACTCGTCGTGGGAGTGGATCTCCAGAACGGACTGTCCTGTGGATACACTCGGATCGCCCACGATCCTCTTCAATGCATGAATTTCCTCTTTTCCGAGCATTGTCCCTTACTCCCTCCCCTGGCCCGCCTGTTGAACGATGCCTTCACCTGTGAGCGGCGCATGCATGCATGGAACATTTGTTTTGTTTAAGCGTGTCCCTTCATTCATCCCTTTGGATGATCCTGTAAACGTTATGGACCTCAGGCACAAGGATCCGGAGGGATTTGGAACCGCTGCTCTTCAGTTCCTCCAGTGCCTCATCCTCCACCGTATTGTCGGCGAACATGCCGAAATGATGCGCCAGCAGGGTCCTGATCCCTGCCTTTTCGCAGATCTCCAGGGCCTCGGGGATGGTGAAATTGCCGGCAATTCCGTGACGGGCCCTGTACGCGTCCCTCCCGTTTACAGGAAGGAGCGCTACGTGAATCTCCAACCGTTTCAGGTGGTCCACAAGGCCGTCGTAGGGTATGCAATCCCCGGAATGGTAGATCCGGACCTCTCCGAGTTGAAATACGTACCCGAGAAAACGATGATCTCCCCTTTCATCGGTCTCAAGCTCTTCGTGGGAGGAGGCCACGCCGAGGATCCTCATCTCGGGGCTGCAAAGGATTTCCCGTCCTGCTCCGGCGGTTATGATCCGGTCTCCCGGAACGCCTTTTCGGACCGCTTCCCGGAGGGAGGCGACAGGAACGATGAATCGACATACCTGGTTGTTCTCCGACAGGGCCTTCAAGGTATCGGCGT
>CAZSUQ010000351.1:0-5930 GCA_964609935.1 uncultured Thermodesulfobacteriota bacterium
CAGAATCCCGGGAGATGAATCTCGAGCAGTACGAGATCGACTTCAACGATCTCGAAACCATTGAGCGGGAATCCGTATCGGGCCTGGAAGAGGTGGAACGGCTGGATCACTGGGAGCCCACCGAGTACGAGCGCCGCTACCTCCCGGGATTGAGGCTCGCAGGCATCCGGGCAAAGAAGCGCATCATCCTGCAGAACACGGCGGACCTGCACATCCATACCCAGTGGTCCGACGGGGACGCCCTGGACAGGATCCTCGAACAGGCGGTGCGGGTGGGCCTCGACGCCATTGCCATCACCGATCACGGTGAGATCGAAGGCGCCCTGGAGGCCCGCAGGAGGGTTCACGAACGAAGACTTCCGCTGGCGGTTGTGCCGGGAACCGAGATCTCCACCCACGACGGGCACGTGGGTGCACTGTTCGTGATGAAGACCTTCCCAAGGGGCCTGGGCATTGTGGAGACCGTTCGTCAGATCCAGGAGGCCGGCGGAATCGCTGTTGCGCATCATCCCTTTGCGCCCCCCTGGACCGAAAAGCTGATGGGGGAGAAGCTCGGTTGCGGGGATCTGATCCAGAGCGTTCCCTTTGATGCCGTGGAATGTACAAACTCGGTCCCCGGTGCAGGGGTCCGGTACAACATCGCCGCCATGGAGGCCATGAAGAAGCTGAACGTGAACGTGGCGGTGACCGGGGGCAGCGATGCGCACATCGCGGCATTCGTGGGGAAGGGAAGGACCTACTATGGCGGGAACGAAGGAATCGTTTCCCTGCGAAGTGCAATCCTCCACGGCTTTACCCGCGGGGCCGAAGATTACTGGAAGACCCGGGAGAAGCTTCTTTACTACGCCAGGATTCTCAAGCCCATCGCCCGGAGAGGCTTGGGCTCGCTCCGCATCCCCGGTTAACCGGCAACCTGCCTGAAGCCTTCAGTGTCCCTCCACCAACTCTTCCCGGAAGAACCGACGTTTGAAATAGAGGGCCAGGTTGACCAGGCTCACGAGCACGGGCACCTCCACGAGCGGTCCGATGACCGCGGCAAAGGCCTCTCCGGAGTTGATGCCAAAAACCGCCACCGCCACAGCAATGGCCAGCTCGAAGTTGTTGGAGGCTGCCGTAAAGGAGAGCGTTGCAGATTGTCCGTAGGTTGCACCGACCCGCTTGCTGAGAAGAAACGAGACCAGAAACATGATGGTGAAGTAGAGGAGCAGGGGGACTGCAATGCGAACCACGTCGAGGGGCAGCTGAACGATGAACTCTCCCTTCAGCGAAAACATCACGATGATGGTGAACAGAAGGGCAACGAGCGTGATGGGGCTGATCATGGGGATGAACCGGTCTTGATACCACGCCTTGTCCTTCCAGCGGATCAGCGTGAAGCGCGTGATCACACCTCCGAGAAAGGGGATGCCGAGGTAGATGAAGACGCTCTTGGCGATCTCGCCCATGGTCACATGCACGGTGGATCCCTCGAGCCCGTACCATCCGGGCAGTACCGTGATGAAGACATAGGCATAGACCGAAAAGAAGAGGACCTGGAAGATGGAGTTGAAGGCCACGAGTCCTGCACAGTACTCGTTGTCCCCCTCTGCGAGTTCGTTCCAGACGATGACCATGGCGATGCACCTGGCCAGGCCGATCAGGATGAGCCCTGCCATGTAATGCGGCTTGTCCGGAAGCAGGAGGATCGCCAGAAGGAACATGAGAACAGGGCCGATGACCCAGTTCTGAATCAGAGAGAGTCCCAGGACCCTGTAATTCCGGAAGACCTTTCCCAGTTCCTCGTATTTCACCTTGGCCAGGGGTGGATACATCATGAGAATGAGGCCGATGGCGATGGGAATGTTCGTGGTGCCCACCTGGAAGCGGTTCCAGAAATCAACGACCTGCGGGAACCGATAACCGCCGAACACGCCCACGGCCATGGCAAGAAAGATCCAGAAGGTCAAGTATCGATCCAGAAGTGAAAGCCTCTTCGTAATTCCCTTTGGTTGACTCATGCAAACTCCCTTTCTCGTTCGTTTCCCTCTTCGAGCCGGTTCTGGAGAACACTCACATCGCCTCTTCCCATGTTCGGTTTGCCGAAGCCTTCAGGGGATGAAGAACCATCTCCACGAGTTCGCTCATGTCCGGCACCTGAAAGCCGGAGGGGACGGAAAACACGTACGAGCGCCACGTGACCTTTTCCTGGAGCTTGTCCAGGCGGTCGAAGTGAAAGCCGGTGGATGCCCAGGCGCCGTTCATGGCAGGCTCCTTGCTGTCCCGATAGGCATGATCGTCCAGGTAAACCAGCTTCATGTGAGAGCTGACCGATTCGGTGTGGATCCGCATCACGTTCACCCATCCCCCCTGAGGCCCCACGAGCAGGGCCCACAGGTAGGGGGCCATCTCCAACCGCTCTTCCTGGGGAGACATGCGGCCGTCCACGACACACCCCTGCTCAGGGCCGTTGGCCGAGTTGTACCATGTGACGCCGGCAGCCTGGTTGTTGAAGTCCGTTGTAAAGACCGCGTTGATCCTGGAGAGCTTCTTCAGGATGCCGGGCAGCTTCAACTCCCCGTCGAAGAAGGCAAAGTCCCTGTAGTAATGGCTCTCCGTCTCCATCCTCCCCTTTCCCATGAGCCTGTCCATCTTGATCCCCTTGATCACGATGCTGCTGTAGACGCGTCGTGTCACCCGGATGGGGCCGTCGTTGTACCCGAGCATGTAAGGGACGATGCTGTTTCTTGGGTCAAGATCGAAATGAAAAAAGAGGAAGCGTATCTTCACCCGGACACGCACCGTGAACATGATGTCGACCCCTGAGCCGCCTGCTTCCTTCGGCACGATCCAGTCCCCGGAGGCTTAGGACGTTTCCGTATCAGGGAAACCGATGATGACCCCTGTCCCCTGCACCTGCTCCATCATGACGTCCCCTTTGGGGACAAGGCCGTAGTCAACGTAGTCCTTCTCCACCAAGGGTTCCGGTTCAAGGGGCAGGGCTTCCCGTTTCATCATGTAGACCCAGCCTGTTCCGCCGTCCACCGAATCCTCCACGCGGATCTCAACCGCCTTTGCATACCCGGCCGGCTTAGAGGCACCGGTGTATCGAGGGCCCGCGTCCGACGCCATGAACAGGAGATCGTAGCGGCCCGGGATGTGTTCGGGGTAGTCAGGATTCAAGACAAAATCATAGACCCTCTTTTCCCTGATACGGTTCACATATCTGGACACCACCAGGCCGTCGTCTCCGATGGGATCGATCTGGAACGGGATCCGCTGAAATCCCCGGGACCGGCAGGCATAAAGGGCAACCGAACCGGATGCATCACCGCCAAAGATCCCCTGGAATACCTTGCCTTCAAGGATGACGACATCCCGGTCTCTCGTAAGGGTATTCACGCTCGTGTCTGCGGGGTCGTCTGCCGGATCTGCAGGCGTTTTCCCGGAAGAAGGAAGGGGGGAGAAGATCAAGAGAATGAGGATCACAACAGGGGAATCCGTAAGGAGCCTTTTCCGCACCAGGGGGAATGTCCGTTCCGGACTCGCGGCCGAATACCGACCCGGCCGCCTTCTTCGGGGGTGCTGAGCCATGACCGTGGATCCAAGGATTGACGTGGCTTGAAAATCCTGGTTCGCTTGTATCGGCCGGCCAGGATCTTTTTCAATCAGGGGGTCATCTTAACCTAGATGTTGCAAAAAAATCCGGCGAAAACCGCTAGCGCTCGCGTGAGAGCACGTCAGATGAGGCCGTACTCTCACGCGCTTTCCCTCGAAATTTTTTGCAACATCTAGGTTAACCTTTTTGAATAAAGGCCGTGCCTGATCGGCTGAGACAACGATCCGGGGGCAACATGAAGAAGAAAAACGATACAGCATTGTCACGAAAGAGAAAAGGTCCACTCCTCGATCTTGCCTGCCACCCTGCGGCCGAAAAGATCATCCGGACGGTTTGTGAGGGCCTGCTGCCTGAAGGGGAGGGGCCTGTCCTGGAGTTGCTGGCCGGCCCGAGATCCCTGATCCCCGAACCCTGCAGGAACGGGCCCGTCTTCGGTGTGGGGACTTCCATGGACGAACTTCGCCGGAACAACGCCTTTACGGACCGTGTCCTGACGGATCTTCATGCAGACCCGTGTCTCCCCTTTCGGGACAATGCCTTTGCCGCTTCGGTCCTGTTCTTCGGCCTGGAATCGCTCGGAGACAGCGGGACCGTCCTGTCCGAGGTGGCACGTGTATTGAAGCCGGGCGCCCCATTCCTTGCTGCTTTCTCTTCCGCCACGGATCCGGAATGTCCGAACCCGGACTGGAAGCTCATGGACGACCAGGAGAGATTGTCCTTCATGTCCTCCTGTTTCGAAGAGGTGGAGGCATTTGGTCGTGTCTCTGCATTTGGAACAAAGAAGCGGTATCGGAGTGAGGCCAGCAGGAAGCGGCAGCCGGTTCGGGAAAGACCACCTGTGTGGGTCCTCTATGCCTACAAGCGTAAGGAGGAAACCGATCTCGAGATTCCCTGGGGATGTTTGCCCAAGAGAGAGGAAGCACGGGACGATCCCCATCGATGCCCTTACTGCGGGGAACCGCTGAAGAAATGGGAGGTCCCCCATTCGCCTTTTGAGATCGACTGCTGGTACGATACAGACGTTCTCTGCATCTGCTTCAACGACGAGTGCCCCTATTTCAAGAGGGGTTGGGAGTGGATGTGGACCAAGATGAGGCGCAACGTATCTTACCGGCACATGTACAACCCCACCACGGGAAAGACCGGTCCCATCCCTGTGCCCACGTACGATGCCCTGAGGGACGGGATCCTGGAGGATGAAGGGGCTTCCTCCCGTAAATGGGCGGAAGGTCGCTCACGAGAAGAAGGGAGCAATCCTTGAGACAACCGTATCCGCCCTTTTCCGATTCCTCCTTGATCCAGACGTGCGGATACCTCTCCCATGTGAGAAGCTTTGGGCCCCAACGGGGAAGGATCCCGTTGCTCTTGCTGCACGGTTTCATGGATTCCACCGTAACCTGGGATCTCGTTGCAGAGGGGATTGCAGGGGAGCGAAGGGTTCTTCTGATGGATCTTCTGGGACATGGGTATACAGAGAGACCAGGGGACCAGGGGTACACCGTGGATGACCTCCTGGCCCAGATCGCCTCCCTGCAAAACGCTCTGAAGGTGGACAAGATCCACCTGGGAGGGAATTCTCTCGGGGGAATCCTTTCGGTCCTGTTCGCCTTGAGATCCCCGGAGCGCGTGGCCTCTGTCATCGTGGTGGACGGGGGCGTGGGTGGCAAAAAAAACCGCATCCCCCCTGTCGTCCTCCGCGCCCTGACCTCGACGCCGGTCCTGTGGTCCACGAGGCAGCTCTTGAGGCCTGTTGAAAAACCCCTCTTTGCCTGGTTGTTCAAGGAGTGGGTCCTCGGGTCCGGCAAGCCCTCGGAGCAGAGGATCCGGGCGTTTCTCGAACCCACACGGTTTCCCGGAGCCCCTCGGGCGTTCGGGAGGGTGCTGCGTGGGTTTGTCTCTTATTTCCGGAATCAGGAGGATCGCTCGATCAAGGAGGCGTTTGCTTCGCTGCGCCTCCCCACATTGCTCGTCTGGGGCGAGAGGGACCGAATCGTGCCCTCCCGGGTTGCGGAAGTGCTCCACAAAGGGATTCCGAGCTCCAAGATGGTCCTCTTGCCCGGGTGCGGTCACTGCCCGCAGCTGGAGGCACCTGAGGAATTTGTCCGGGTCGTCCGAGCGTTCCTCGCGCCCATGGACCAGCTGTACATCGGTCCCCCCGGGCAGGACGATCCTTGACCGGTTCTTGAGGGAGGTTCGTGTGGAGGTCTGATCAGGACTTCTCGTGCACCTGGTTTATGTATTCGTTACGAAGACGGCTTTCCTCACCAAAGGACCGCTCAAAATTATCCGCGATGTATTTTTATAATTTTTTGGCTACAACGTAGATCTTCACCGT
>CAZSUQ010000352.1:0-5182 GCA_964609935.1 uncultured Thermodesulfobacteriota bacterium
AACCAGTAGTCGAGTTCATAGGAGATGGTCTGTACAAAGGGGCCCCGGTCACGGCGGAACAGATCGTAATTCCCTGTTTCGGTTAGGTTGCGCCTGCCGATCAGGTAGACCTCACTCCCGTGGCGGAAAAGGAGAGGCGAGTCATACTTCCTGGGGTCTCCTGCGCACTCCCAGTCACCCAGGGCGGCTGCTTCGGCCCTGCAGATCTTCATGCCCCAGCCGGTTTCATCCCCCATTTCATTCCGGCTCACCGCCACCAGGGATCCGTTATTCAGAAAGACAAAATCGGTTTCCGATCCGCCGCCGGTGAGGACAACGGGTTGTCCCGGTACCACGGGCTCCCATGTGAACCCGTCCTGGGTGGTCAGCCAGTGAACGTAAATCGGCTCCCGGGCGAAATCGTAGATGTTCTCTCCACCCTCGTAGGTGATCATGTAGGGGATCCCGTCCACGGTCTTGGTTCGCCAGGGGATGAACCCGGGTTTGTAGATCACCTCCGCCCCGGTCCAGTCGGCCGGCCCCATGCGCTGGGAGGCCTTCATCTCTCCGGGCTCGAAATCAATCGGGTTGGTGCCGAGTACTGCGTAGTAGAGGAAGAGTTCACCATCAAAGGAGAGAAACCTGGGCTCTCGCACGTCTTTCCCTTCATAGAATTCCGCCTCAAAGGCCCAGTTCACCCTGTCCGTGCTGCTCACCAAGTACAGGGTTGTTTCCGTGCTTGCGAAATGATTGGGAGCCGTTCGGAAGGCAAGGAAGAAGCGGCCCTGGTGAAGAACAATGTCCAGGTTGTTGTTGGCATCCTGGAGCGACTCCCGTACAGAGGCCGGCAGTTCATCGGACGGGACCACCACCTCGTAATCGGAGAGCGTCGGGGGGCCCGCAAGGCCCGTTCCGGAGGGATCCGAGGAACGCTTGCAGCCGAAAGCCGTGAAAGAGGCAAGGCACACAAGGAAAAGAACAATCCCAACACGGCCTGCAGGAACCGGCAGACTCTTCTCCCGCTTCTTTGAACTAGTCCCAAAACAAGCGAGTATTCCTACTCCGGCTGCCGAGATACCCGAATCTACAGGCTGTACTCCCTCCGGGTTCCTCAACGTACGGGAGAGTACGATTCGTCGCCCTCCGGTCCGTGCAGCCTGTATCTCCGGCCATCTCGACACCCTCGCTACGAAATACTCGCTTGTTTTGGGACAAGGATTATCGTCGTTGTATGTCATGAAACCTCCACGCTCAAAGCCCATGCTCACTCATTATGTTTTTTAAGCTCGTTGATTGCAAGAAACCCGTAAATACAGGGGAAAATGCTTTTATCGCCTGCTCTGAAGTTGACTTTCCATTCAAGGGTCTGTTAAGTTTTTCCCGGTGTCTCACAAAAAGGACTGGCAGGAGGAGCTGAACGATGGAAGGGAAAAAAAGAGTGCTTGTTGTGGATGATGAGCCGGATTACGCAGACATGGTGAAGAAGTATCTGGAAAAGGAAGGTTTTGACGTGGAGGTGGCCTACGATGGCGTGGAGTGCCTGGAAAAGGTCAAGGCCAATCCGCCGGATGCCATTGTCCTGGACGTCATGATGCCGGAAAAGGACGGATACGCAGTCTGCTCCGAGCTCAAGTCCGATGAGAAGTATGAATCCATTCCCATTGTCATGCTCACCGCTGTGAGTTCCCACGTTGCAACCACAAAATACTCTCACGCCGACGGCATGAGTATGGAAGCCGAGGATTACCTGCCCAAGCCCGCTACCGCCGAGCAGATCACGGAAAGCGTGAAAGGCCTGCTGGAAACCTGATCCGGCGAAGGATAAGCACCCATCTACTGCGTTGGGCTCGGTCCGTTTCGCTTCGACGTACAGGGGTTACGCCTTCTCCGAGTGGAGGGGCAGGCAGGCCCGAAAGGTGCTTCCAGCGCCCGGACTGCTTTCCAGGTCGATTTTCCCGCCCATGGCATCCAGGATGCCCTTGACAATCGGGAGGCCCAGACCGGTTCCTGTTATGTAACGGGTCTTGTCGTTCTTCACGCGGTAGAACTTGTCGAAGATCCTCTTCTGGTGCTTTTCTTCGATTCCAAACCCGTTGTCCGCCACGGACACGCACAGGAACGTGTCCTCGCCCGTTACATCCACGTCGATGCGCCCGCCTTCACCCGTGTAGATGATCGCGTTGGTGATCAGGTTGCTCAGGACGATCTCCACGGCCTGCGGGTCTGCCAGGATGCACGGAAGATCTTCTGCCGGGAGGCGGAGGGTCAGGGCTTGATCCTTTCCCCGGGCCAGGGTCTGCAGGAACTCCACGAGGTGCGTGAGAAGATCACCCACGTTCACCTCCTGGCTTTCATTCAGCACCAGCCCCGCCTCGATCCGGTTGAGATCGAGGATGTCGCCGATGAGGGTGATCAGGCCCTGGGTCTTTTCCTTTGCCCGGGAGAGGAGGTGGCGCTGCTCGGCGGGCCCGTCTCCCACAAGATCGTCCAGCACCATGGCGAGCTGTTGCTGGATGGTGGACAGGGGCGAGCGGAGTTCGTGGGAGACCTGGGTGACAAACTCGGACTTGAGCTTGTCGAGCATCTTCAGCTCGGTGATATCGATGAGCACGGTAACGGAGCCGAGGCATGCACCCGCATCACCCAGGACAGGGGTGGAGTGGGCCCGGAGGTATTTCCCCCCTTGCAGATCCAGGTCATAGGTGTTGCCCTCTTCGCCTGAAAATTCACCGCGAGAGGTCCGGACGATCAGGTTGCAAAACCCTTCATCCCCCACGTAGCTGCTGATGTGGTTTCCGATCCCGGGGTCCTGTTCCATGGAGAGCATGCGGATAAAGGCAGGGTTCATCAGGGCCACGTGGGCATCGGGCGTGCTCACCAGAACACCGTCCGGCAAGGCCTGGATGATGGTGCGGGTCCGGCTCTTTTCCATGTCCAGGTCCTTGAGCGTGCGGCGCCTTTCCATCTCCAGACGCTGAGCCTCTTCGGTCAACCGTATCTTTTCCACGGCCCGGTCCACCACGATCCGCAGCTGGTCCGGCTTGAAGGGCTTGGGAATGAAGTCATAGGCCCCGCGCTTCATGGCCTCGATAGCGGTTTCCACGGTGGCGTAACCGGTGATGATGATGACGAGGGTCTCTGGTCGCGACGTTTGAATGCGGCCGAGCACCTCCATGCCGTCCATCCCCGGCATCTTCAGGTCGAGCAGTACAACAGCATAGGTGTCCTGTCCAAACAACCGGAGAGCTTCGTTCCCGTCGCTCGCCTTGGTGACCCTGTAGCCTTTTCGCAAAAGGATCCGCTCACATCCGTCCCGGATGTCCCGCTCGTCGTCCACCACAAGGATTTGTAGGTTTTCAACCTCTGCTTTCACAGGCCAATTCTCCCGGTTCGTCTTTCCGTCTTCCCATCCCCGCTGTTTCCAGATCCTTATTTGGAGGGCCTTTTCAGCGGGAGGCGAAGGGTGAACGTGGCGCCTTCACCAGGCTCACTGGAAACATGAATCCTGCCGTTGTGCTCTTCAATGATCCCGTAAACCATACTGAGACCGAGCCCGGTTCCCTTTCCCTCCTCCTTGGTGGTGAAAAAGGGATCAAAGATATGGTGCTTGATATCGGGAGGGATCCCGGGACCCGTGTCCGAGATGCGGATCTTCATTTCCTCACCGTCGTCGGAGGTCAGTGTCTGAACGGTCAGGCGGCCCGTTCCTTCCATGGCCTCGGCGGCATTCAGGATGATGTTCATGAACACATGATTGAGCTGCTGGATATCCGAGGGCACCTTCGGCAGGTTCGGGTCCAGTTCCTTGACGATTTCGATGTTGTGAAAGATGGACTGGTTTTCCAGCAGGTACAGGGTCTGTGAAATCGCGTGGTTGATGTCATTGAGGCGAATCTCCTGCCGCGTCTGCCTTGCGAACTCCAGCAGCTCCCTCACCGTATTCCGGCAGCGCTCCGCATCCTGGATGATGCGTGTCAGGTCGGCTTTTGCCCCCTCCTCGAGCGAGTACTCTTCCATCATGAGCTGGGCATAAAGCGTGATGCCGCCGAGCGGGTTGTTCAACTGGTGGGCAACCCCTGCAGCGAGCTTTCCAAGGGAAGACATCTTTTCCGCCTGGAGGAGCTGCACCTGGGTTTTCTGCAGCTTCTGTTCCATCGCCATCTTTTCACGAAGATCGTAGAAAAATCCCACCGACGCCACCTCCTTTTCCCCTTCGTAAACAATGGCGGCCGACAGGCTGATGGAAAACCGGTTCCCGACCTTGTCCATGCAATCCACCTCGTAGGACTTGAGCTTTCCCTTTCCTCCGTACTCCTCGCTTCGGAGCTTCCGCATGATCTCGCGCGCCCCGTCCCCCGGGTAGACCTTGCGGATGTTCAGGGACGTGAGCGCCTCCTCGATGGTGTAGCCGCTGATGTGCGAGGCCGCCTCGTTGAAGATCAGGATCCTTCCCTTCATGTCCGCAGCGATGACGCCGTCCACGGAACTCAGGATCAGGTTGCGGAGAAAGGCGTTGGCACGTTTCAATTCGTTTTCAAGGCCGGTCAGGTGAACAAAGTCCATATCCACCACGGTGACGGCCTCCACGTCTTTCCCATGGATCATGGGCGTGGCCTGCAGGCAGAGATCGTCCTTTTCATGGCTCCAGGGGTACTCCATCCTCCTGGAAACCGAGTTCTTGGTTTTCAGTACCTCGGGAACCGGACAGTGTCCGCAGGGTTCCTTCAGGCCGTGAAAGTATTCGTGGCAGGCCCTTCCATGGATGTCGGGATCGTCCGGCTTGATGGCAAGGGTGTTTGCGTTCATGACGCTGAAATCAGGAGAAATGATAAAAAGCCGTCGCCCGAGAGAGTTCAAGGCCTGGCAGCACAAATCACAATCGCATCTCATGGAATCCACCCTGATCGCTTGTGGTGCTTCTCATTATGGAAAGAGCCGGAGCATGGATGCAAGGCCGACTCTTGAGGGACGTGGGCGGTCGCTTCTCTGGGGCGCCGGAGGTGAGCAAGAGGAGCGTATTTCCTGTCAGGACACACCCGTTTCCGTTTGGCTCGCAAGCTTCTTCGAGGATCATGAACCCTTTCGAGCTCAGGTGATATCCGGTCTGGGGAGAAGCCCCGCCTTTTCCACGATTTCCGCCACTTTCTGTTCCCACTCGATGGCCATGACGTGTGCACCGGCGATCCCTTCCACCTCCTTGAGC
>CAZSUQ010000352.1:5192-5919 GCA_964609935.1 uncultured Thermodesulfobacteriota bacterium
GGACTCCACGCAGATCTCGATCCCCTTGGCGGGCTGTTCTTCCTTGGGGGTGTCGGCCATGCGTTTGATCACATCGTCGGGTATGTCCATCCCGGCAACGTTCTTTTTCATGAACTTGGCCATGCCGGCGGATTTCAACGGGGTGACGCCGGCAAGGATCTTGACCTCTTTGTGCATGCCCATCTTCCGGACCTCGTCCATGAACGTCTCGAAACGGTCCAGGTTGTAGATGCACTGTGTCTGGAGGAACTCCACACCTGCATCCACCTTCTTTGCCAGGCGCATGGGACGGAGGTCCACGGGTTCGGCAAAGGGGTTCACCGCCGCTCCGATAAAGAGCTTGGGGGTTCCCTGAAGGTCCTTGCCGGACGGGAACTTCCCTTCATCCCTCATCATCTTCACGAGCTGGATGAACTGGATGGAGTCGATGTCAAAGACGTTCTTGGCCTCCGGGTCGTCACCGAAGGTCTGGTGGTCTCCGGAGAGGCACAAAATGTTGTTGACCCCCAGGGCCGCTGCTCCGAGGATGTCGCTCTGCAGCGCGATCCGGTTCCGGTCCCGGGTGACCATCTGCATGATGGGCTCGAACCCCAACTCCTTGAGAATCATGCACCCGCCGATGGAGGAGAGCCTCACCACCGAGGTCTGGTTGTCGGTGACATTGATCGCATCCACCACCCCCCGCAGCAGTTCCCCTTTCTTGCGGATGACCTCCGGGTCCGCACCC
>CAZSUQ010000353.1:0-3233 GCA_964609935.1 uncultured Thermodesulfobacteriota bacterium
GATGATCATCCCGAAAACGGTGAGAAAGAGATGAGGAACAGAGAGGGGGCCCTCGCCCGGAAGAAGGTCGCCGAGGACGTCCCTGCCCCAAAGGTACAGGGGATTGGTGTACTCCATGATCTTTTCCAGGTTCCTGGAACTGGAGCAGATCTCCCGTTGGATGAGCCTCGGATAACCGGGGTTGTCTTTCAGGAAGTCCAGGTAGGCATCGATGCCCTGGTGGATTTGATCCTGTACCGATCCTTCCGAGCGGATGGCGGAAACCAGGGCCGAGGCCTGGGCCTGATAGTACCGGTCCAGAACCGTATCAAAGAGTTCCTGCTTGTTCTTGAAATAATAGAAGACCAGGGCCTTGGTGACCTGCGCTTCCACGGCTACGTCATTGATGCTCACGCCATCGAAACCCCGCTCCACGAAGAGGGTCTCTGCGGCCTGGACCAACCGCTCCCTGGTCACCTCGCTTTTCCTGGCCGGCCTCTGATTCTTCAAGGTCTCCGAGGATTGCTGCTCCATCGGATGGTTGTCTCCTTGTACAAAGAATCCCATGTGGTTTTTAATCGATCGGTCAATTTAATTAGCCATATTAACCGATCGGTCAAAAAGTGTCAATAAAATATTTAAAACAAAGGGAAAAAAAAGAAAAGCAGAGACCTTTCAGGAGTGTCGGGAATGGGTGAAATTCCCTGAAGCCGCTCGACAAGGCTTGCGAAGCATGGGAAAAAAAGAATAAATAGAACAATCGTGTAAGCTGAATACATGAAGCACGATCATCCTTCACAAAAAGGAGGGGAAATTGGAAGCACAGGCGTTAAAACGGCGGCTGGTTCGGGATGGGGTCTTTCTTCTTTTTCTCGGCCTGCTCACAGGCCTGGCCATTCCAGGGCTCAAGAATCCCAGGATGGGCCTGTCCGCACATCTCGAGGGGATCCTTGCCGGCATGTTCCTGATCCTGCTCGGCGGTGTGGTGTGGCAGCAATTGAAGCTTTCCGGAAGACAGGCCCTGTTCGCCTTCTGGCTCTCCCTTTACGGCGCTTATACAACATGGGCCTACACCCTGCTTGGTGCTTTCTGGGGCACCAGCCGGTTGACGCCCATTGCCGGCGCCGGGTACTCCGCACCCGCATGGCAGGAAACACTGGTTCAGGCTGCACTGGTTTCCGAGGTCGCTGCCATCCTGCTCGCCTTCGGCCTGATTCTTTACGGGCTTCGAGGCGGAGGCTCTTTGCCCCAAAGGGAATCGTGACCTCAAAGGCAGAGGCCATATTCACATTCCCAGGACCTCACTGTATATGCAATACGACTCGGCCCTGTAAAGAGACTGTCGTGGCATGGGACTTGCTGTGCCTTCCTGTGATTCCATCTGCTGTTTAAGGATTTCCGTGTCAACAATGAAGGAAGCGAGGGAACGGTACGGTCATGCTTGAAACGCTCAGAGAGGTCTTCGGTTTCCAGGCCTTCCGCCCCAACCAGCAGGCGATCGTAACAAGCATCCTGGAAAAGCGGGATGTCTTTGCGGTCATGCCCACCGGTGGCGGGAAATCGCTCTGCTACCAGTTGCCCGCAACCATGCTGCCGGGAACCGCCATCGTCATCAGCCCGCTCATCTCCCTGATGAAGGACCAGGTGGATGCGGCACTGGAAAACGGCATTCCCGCCGGATTCTTGAACAGCTCGCTGGATGATGATGAAAAAAGGAGGGTGTACAGGGATCTGCACGAAAACAAGCTCGACCTGCTTTACATTGCGCCGGAGCGGTTCGCAATCCCGGGCTTCCTGGACACGCTGAAAGGAATGCCCCTTTCCCTGATCGCCGTGGACGAAGCACATTGCATCTCGGAGTGGGGGCATGACTTCCGGCCCGATTACCTCAGCCTGACGGGTGTCACCAGCATCTTCAACGACGTGGCGGTGGCCGCCTTCACCGCCACCGCCACGATGGAGGTGCAGGACGACATTATCAACCGGATGGCGCTCCGGTCGCCCCACAAGGTGCGCGCCTCGTTCAACCGGCCGAACCTCGTTTATCAGGTCCAACGCAAGGAGAGGGTGGAGCAGCAGATACACCGAGTCCTCGAGGCACATCCCCATGACCCTGGAATCATCTACCGGACTACGCGTGAATCAGTGGAAAAGCTGGCCGGCTATCTAACAGACAAAGGCTTTCGCGCCCTGCCCTACCATGCGGGGATGGAAGCGGAAGAAAGGAAGCGAAACCAGGAGGCATTCAACCGGGACGAGACGACGGTCATCGTGGCGACCATCGCCTTTGGCATGGGCATCGACAAGTCAAACGTGCGATTCGTTATCCATGCCGACCTTCCGAAGAACATCGAGAGCTACTACCAGGAAACGGGACGCGCAGGACGCGACGGGGAACCGGCGGACTGCATCCTCTTTTTCGGGCGCGGGGACATCCCCAAGATCCGTTACTTCGTGGATCGGATGACCGATGATGCCGAGCGCGCGGTTGCCGAGGAAAAGCTGAACCAGGCCGTGAAGTATGCGTCCCATCACGTTTGCAGGCGAAAGCAGCTTCTCGGGTATTTCCAGGAGACTTACCCGGAGGACAATTGCCGGACTTGCGATGTCTGTCTCGGCGATACGGAAACCGTGGACCTGACGACCGACGCGCAGATCGTGATGTCGGCCATGCTTCGAACCGAACAACGATTCGGCATCAGGCGCCGACACGAAACGCATACGGCAGCTGGGGCACGACGAGATCAAGACCTACGGTGCAGGGAAGCACAAGGACAGGCGACACTGGAACTACCTGGTGGACGAGCTCCTAGCGCAGGAGTTCATCAGGCAGGAGGGGGACCGGTACCCTGTCATCAGGATCACCAAACAGGGGCGAGCGGTGCTCAACGGGAAACAGAGCCTGCACGGCATCAAAAGGGAGGAGAAGCAGGCCCCGAAACGGAGAACCACGGTCATGGAACCTACAGAGGCCAACGGTGCCCACGATCCGCTTCTCTTTGAACGCTTGCGGAGCCTTCGAAAAAGCCTTGCGCAGAAGCAGGGTGTCCCGCCTTACATCATCTTTTCGGACAGGACCCTGCGTGAGATGTCCATGAACTGCCCCGTCACCCCGGAGGCGATGAGAAGGGTCCACGGTGTGGGGGATCAGAAACTCAAGCGCTATGGCAATCCGTTCACACAAGAAATCCAGGCCCACCTGAGCAGCAAAGTAAGCACAAAAATAGGGGGGAGCAGAGTAACGGGGGTATATG
>CAZSUQ010000353.1:3243-5898 GCA_964609935.1 uncultured Thermodesulfobacteriota bacterium
CCCCCCACCCCACCAGCCACCAAACCACACCACCCCGCCCCACCAGACCAACGGGCGTATATGCTTTCTGAGGTTGTACATAAGAGAATTCTGGAGTTGCCCGGCTCCGTGGACAGGTCACAATGAGGTAGACCCCCGCAAGGGATCCGGGTTGCGTTGCACGAAAAGAATGGCATGATGTGTAAGAATATTTCATGGACCTCTCTCATTCCGTGTTCTCATGATTGAACCCCAGCGCCTCAAGAATGCCCTGATCGTCCTTCTCTATTCCATATTGGTGGGACTGATCTACGCCCTTCCGCATATCTGGCTCTGGCAGGATGCCGGTCAGGAATGGTCCTTTCCCCATTTCAATGTCCCGGACGAACGGGGTGTGTATGCCGGTAGGATACGCGCCCTTTACAACGGCGAGAAGCTGGGACCCGCCCCGCAAACGCTTGCATGCCCGGACGGCCTGACACTGTTCCCTGCAACGGGGGAGGTCCTGACCTACGCTGCGGGGAGAATTCTGGGGCTGGGGACGCGCGGGTGTCTCATCCTGGCGGATTTCCTCTTCCCGGCAATCTCGATTCTCGGGTTCTACCTTTTTCTCCGGGCCCTGGGGTGTTCTGCCCGCCTGTCACGATTAGGGCCGTTGATGCTCTATCTGCTCGACCCCCTTCTGGCTTCACGCGGCCCCGCCGTAGCAATTCTCAAGGGCCTTTCCTGGCTTCTGGGCCGCGAGCTGATCCCCTCCTGGAACTGCAGCTTCCTGTTCTCCAGGATGATTTCCCCGGAGACCGCCATGCCGCTCCTCGGCTTTGCCTGTTTCTGTTCGGTAAAGGCCATCCGGGGAGGCCGCCTCCCCTGGTCCATAGCGGCAGGCATCATGTGCGGGCTTACGGCATGTGCACATCTGTCCGCAGGGCTTCCCCTGCTCCTGGGCCTGTTCCTCTTCGGAGCAGGTACACGGGTGACCGGCAAGGGGCCGATACCCTTGGGTCGGTTCGTTCTGATGGGAACCGCTGCATTGATCGTTCTCGCGCCCCGTATCCTTCAACTCCATCGGTTCTTCCACCATCCCGGCAGCCTTTTCGTCATAGACAGGTACGCAACACAAACCCACGCCGCCATGGGGATGGGCTATCTCGTTCTCATGCTCCTTTTCATGCTCCCTTTTTTCTTCTTGTATAAAAAGAGAGATCTCACCTTTGGATTCTTTCTGTCCATCATGGGAGCGAACCTGATATGCATGAACCTCCAGGTTGTCAGCGGGTTTGATTTCGGTATCATCCACTACTTTGCCTACAGCTTCGTTCCCCTGACCTTCCTGGGGTACTTTTCCGGAATCTCCAACCGGCTCGAACAAAACCGGGGGGTTGTCCGGTCTCGGGGGTTTTTCCGGCGTGCCGGAATCCTGGAACTGCTCCTCTGTCTCTATTCTCTGTCAAACGGGTTCTTCATACAGCAGGCACACTACCGTGCGGATCGCCTTCAATGGGAACAGCCGAGTTCCCGATGGCTGGAATACCAGTCCCTGGGTCCGGTCCTGGATTGGTTCGAGGAGAACGCTGCACCCCGGGAGGTGGTTGTGAGCAGCCCGGAAACGACCGACCTCTATGCCATCTACGCACCCACAAAGGTGTTGGCCCAGTTCATGCTCCAGGGCTGCCCGTTCCCTACCGAAGCCTATCTTGATCGATATCTTATGGCTTTCAAGGTGTACGGCCTTCGTTGGGAACAGGTTGAGCCGCTGGCTTCAGATCTTGTCTATGAAATTCACATGACCGCCGAGACGTGGAGGAGCGGGACATGGGCAAGAGCGCAGACGCCCCCGATCCTCCGGAAGCCCGAGGTTCTCTCACTCATGAAGAAGCACTACGAATCCCTCCCTGAGGGCGATGCCCTGGACCACATGCTCCGGGAGCTGAACGTGAGGTACGTGATCTTCGGTACCTTTGAGAAGGCGCTTCCTGGGGCAACGGACGCCCACCTCAAGAGTGGAAAGTACCAGCTTTGCTTCGAGGAAAACGGCCATCAGGTTTTCGAAAGGGTCCGGACAACCACCCCTTGAGGAAACATGGAATCAGGTGCATCTCAAAAAGAGGGCGGATCCGGAATCCTGTAGATCCGGATCGTATCGGCCCCTGCTTCCCGTATCCGTTCTGCGACTTCAAAGGCATCGCTGTAGTGGAAGAGAACCTCAAGGGTCACGTCCCGTGTGGCGACCCCCGGGTTTGGAAACACCGCCACCGGTTGGTTGTCTTCCAAGATCTTCTTTAGGAGGGCAAGCCTACTGGCGTTCTTTTCATGATGGATGCCGACCCCTTCCATCATCTCCCAGATAACGGGAAGGAAGTCCACCACGAGGTACCGGTAACCCTCTCCCAGGTCTTTGGACAACTCTTCTTCAGATACAGGGATCCCCCTGCATCTCTCTGTTCCCAGGTAGGACTGGAAAATCTCCGGGCTGGTTGCAAGGATCTTCCAGGATCGATCCAGGATCTTTCCGGCTGTTTCGGGATAAGAGAAAGGGTAGATGCCCGCCTTCCAGGAAGCAGAAAGTCCGGATCCAAGGGTCAGAAGGAACAAGGCGACAAGGACGGCCCGATGCCAGGGCCTCCAGCCTCCTGCTTGTATGAAACGTTGTTGGGAGAGAGGCGGATGCCTGGAAGG
>CAZSUQ010000354.1:0-5892 GCA_964609935.1 uncultured Thermodesulfobacteriota bacterium
GCGGAATGGCCGTGGTGTACAAAGGCATCCAGCCGTCCCTTGACCGTGCCGTGGCCATCAAGGTTCTCCCGGATGAGCTTGCAGGGAAGGAGGATCTCATCGCCAGGTTCGAAAGGGAATCCTCCATCATCGCAGGCCTGAACCACCCCAACGTCATTCAGATCATCGATCGAGGCGTCCACGAAGGGCACTACTACATCGTGATGGAATACGTGAAGGGCTGCGGCCTGGATGAGCTGATCCGCCAGAAGAAACTCCCGATCTATCAAATCGTCAACGTTGCCCTGCAGGTGGCAAAGGCCATGGAGTACGCGCACTCCAAGGGGGTGGTTCACCGCGACATCAAACCCGCGAACGTTCTGATCTCATCGGAGAACAGCACGGTCAAGGTCACGGATTTCGGCATTGCCCATCTCTCCGAAGGCCGCCTGTCATCCCAGACGCTCACGCGCGAGCAGGTTTCCATGGGAACCCTGGACTACATGTCCCCAGAGCAGCGAAGGGATTCCCGGCAGGCGGATGCGCGTTCGGACATCTACTCCTTCGGCGTCCTGCTTTACGAGATGGTCACGGGCCGCATACCGCTGGGCAGGTTCCGGAAGCTGCACGAGCTCAGGGACGACACCCCTCCCCTGCTCAACCAGGTGGCCTTGCGCTGCCTCAACGAGGAACCCCGCGACCGCTACGCCTCCTTTACCGAGGTCATCACGGACCTGAACAAGCTGGCTCAGAAGGAGCTTGCCTACCGCGAGGCTCTGGCCAGGATGATCCGGTCGGTCCGCCAGCTGCCGAAGAAGGCGAAAACCGCCATTTCCGGCCACGGCAGCAAGATCGCCCTGCCGAAAAGCGGCCGAACGATCAAGGTCCTTTCCGCCGTCGCCGCTGCCCTGGTCGCTCTGACCATCCTCCTCGTGGGCCTCTTTCCCACGTCCGAACCGGAGGAGGAGCCTGAGCAGGCCTTTGTCTATCAGAGTCGGTTTGACGCAGCCGAGGAGCTCCAGCAGAACAAGAAATATGACCCGGCTCTGTATATCCTGAGAGACATTCGAAAAGAGGCGGACAGGACAGACAACGTGCGGGATGCGGCCGAGGCGCAGTGGCGGATCGCCAGGATCCACCAGGACCGGGGGAGCGTGAAGAATGCCAACATTGCGTTCACCTACTTCGTCGACACGTACGCAGACGCCTACGGTACGGTGGACAGGGAAAGGGTCGACTGGGCCCTGTACCGTGCAGGCAGGCTCAAGGCCGATGCAAAGGACTACAAGAATGCCATGGATTACCTGAAGCGGCACGCCGAGATGTTTCCATCGAGTCCGCGTGCCGGGGAGGTCCTTTTCCGGCAGATCGTCATCCTGGACGACCGCTTCAAACCCAAGAAAAAAGACATAAGGGAGTACCGGGAGAAGCTCGCGGCCATGTGCTTCGATTTCACGGTGCGCTTCAAGGACAACGAGCACTTCGAGGAGGTCCAGTGGCGGCTGGCAAAGACCTACATAGAGTCCGGGGGCGACGAGAATGCGGCCAAGGCGGTGGAAACCCTGGAGGAGATGGCCAAGCAGTTTCCAGGTTCTGGCTACGATCCCCTGTTCGAGGCTGCGGAGATCCACCGAAAGGAGCTGTCGGACGGGAAAAAGGCCAAAAGGCTGTACAAGAGGTTCCTTTCGGACAATCCGGATTCGAAAAAGGCCGCACAGGCGCGGTACTGGATCTCACAGCTTTGACGCAAGAGACGGGGACACATCGAAATGGCCCTTTTTAACATGACGGAATTCCTGAGGCTGTCTGCCGCGCTCAACTGCCAGCTCACCGCGGCGGAAACCCCGTGCGGGAACATCCTCGCCATTGTCCTGGGCCGGAAACAGCTCCCGGAGAAGGAAAAGGAGGTTCTCTTCCGCGTCATCGAATACCTGACCAAGGCCTACGGGCAGAAACGACGCAGGCTGGGCCCCCTGGCCGTGCTTCATCCCCTGCGCGCCACCGCCATGCTGGCCCGTGCCGAGCCTGATATCAGCCTTCTCGACCTTCTCTCCGAGCTTCTTCACGACAAGCTGGAAGACATAGGGCCTGAAGATTATCCTCCGGATGTCTGGCAGGAGATGGAAGGGGAGTTCCTGCACCTCATCAAGCAGATCGATCCCACGGATGAATGGTTCCTCATGGAACGGCTCGACACGCTCACAAAGCTGAAGGACAAGGAGACCTATCACCAGTACATCGGGCGGCTCCTGGACAGGTCTCATGAAACACCCGAGCTCGTCCGGGTGAAGCTGGCCGACAGGCTGGACAACACCCTGGACATGCACATCGAACCCGAGGACCCGCTCGAGGACTTCAACTTCTATGAGTTTTTCTTTCAAGTCATGTTCGTGAGCACCTACCCCGGACACAAGCCCCTGGTTCCCCACGCGGAGCTGGTCACCTTTTACGGGGCCAGGCGCCTGTATGAGCTGTTCAAGAACGCTGTGATGCTGTCCCTGGTGAGACAGAAGAAGAACCTCGGTACGGACAAGGCAGCGCAAGCCCTCTTCAATACCATCAGCTCGGCGAGCATGGAGGAGGCGCAGCGCATGATCGTTCACATCTTCGACTACCACCTGACCGACATCAGGGAACAGCGCCGGCTGCTCAGGAAATTCATGGGGTTCTTTCAGGAAGACACAGAGGACAACGTTCCCCTGGAATTCGCAGAGTGCTGTCTGGAGGATCTGTTCTGCAACCGAATCGCTATCCTGGAATCCACTGCCCGCCTGGAGGTGCTCAACGCCCTGTACAAGGACAAGCAGCTCATGGTGGAAGCGGCCATGTCCTTTATCCTCACCTTCATGAGCTTTCTCAACGATCCCGGCTACTTTCTCCCCTGCATCACTGTTTAGCCCGCTGTTCGATGGCCCTGAGCACCTTCTTCATGGCTGTTCTTGCGGAGAGGTTTTTCCAGAACCAGGGGGTGAGGCCGCCCGGGTCGGCCAGAATGGTGTAGAACACGAGCGTCTTTTCATTCTGTTCGCCGTACGGAACGAGCTTCCAGGAACCGCAGTTCTTGTTCACGTTCGCCTTCTGCGTGGGGTCGAGCCACCACTGGAGGAAGAAGACGCCCTCCTTGCCGTCCAGGTTCTCTTCCTGCGCGATGGCAACGGTGTAGTAGCGGTCCTTGATGAGTGGGAAGACCAGGAAGTGGAGCCGTGAGAAGAAGTAGGTCGTGCCCCCGCTGCTCCGTTCCGGCTCCACCCTGCTCTCGGCAACGTAGGGGATGAAATCCTTGTACTCATTGAACGCGGTGATGGCCTTCCAGAGCCTGGAGGACGGCACATCGAACAGGGCAACGGTGTGCACCATCTTCACCCAGGTGCCCTCCACATCACTCATGGAGAGGAGAAACTCACCGTGCAGGACCTGCTCACGATCCTCCTGGGGAAGCTTCTCCAGGTGGGTGACATCCAGGTCCCGGGTTTCCTTCACCCTCTGCCTCAACAACAGGTCCACCTTGTCTTCCGGAACAGGGCGCTTGTACAGACCGGAGGAGAGCCCTTCCTCGGCCCGCTCGGTGATGGCCTCGAACACGGACGGGACACCCACCTTGGTGGACTTGTTCTTGATGAAGTTGGGTATGTTCCCGCCCGGGTCCGTGACCACCGTGTAATAGGCCAGGGTCTTGCCGCCGTCCGCTCCGTAGGGCACGAGCTTCCACGAGCCGCTGTTCAGGAAGAGGTTGCTCTTCTGCTCGGGATCCAGGGACCAGAAGAAGAAAAAGGTCCCCCGGTGCCCGTCCACGTTCTCCTCCTCGGTCATCTTCAGGGTGTAGTAGCGGTCGTCGATAAAGGGCACGTCCAGCCTGCTGTAGAAATAGATCACGTCCCCGCCGGAGCGCTTCAGGTCCACCTTGCTCTCCTTGGTGAACGGCATGAAGTCCTTGTAGCTGTTCAGGTCGGCAATGACCTGCATGACCACCAGGGGAGGGTAAGGGATGACCCCGATCCCCTTGCCGATCTTGACCGGGCTTCCCTGTATATCCTCCAGGATGGCCACCACCTTGCCTGCCCGCACCTTTTTCTGGTCGCCCTTCTTGAATGCATTGAGGGAGTTCTCCTGGAGGGACCGGCTTGCAGCCAGCTCCTTGCTGAGCGCGGCCTTGGCGGCTTCGGTCCCTTCCGTTTCCTGGGAGGGAACCGGCACGGGTACGGACAAGACCATGGAGGCGAGGAGTGCAGCGACGAGAAAGGCCTTCAGCCTTATATGAGACTCCAAGGGGTTGATTCGAACGGACGGCATGGCATCCTCCTTACGGCTTTCTGATCCATGTTTTTCGGACCTTCCTGCTTCCCATACGATTCAGTTCCTGCCGGCCGTTGTTCTCGGTGTGAGGGGAAACAGGCCGGCGGCGTTCTCAAAAAGGATCTTTCGAAGGGCATCTTCTCCCGGGTCCATGTCCAGGAGCGCCCGGACCTCGGTTTCCATGTCATAGGGGATGTGCGGGTAATCCGTTCCGTACAGGATCCGGTCCGCATACCGGATGAGCTTCTCCCGGGAGATCTCCACCTGGAAGAAGCCTCCGATCACCATGGTGGTGTCCAGGTAGAGGTTCGGGAAGCGCTCCGAAAGGGCATAGAAGCGGTCGATCTCGTCAAAGCCCAGGTGCGGGACCACCATCTTCAGGTCCGGGTAGCGCGCCAGCACGTTCTCCACGTGACGTGCGCCGCAGATGGATCGCACATCCATGCCATAGGCATCGATGGAAGGCTCCTTCCCTGCGTGGATGTTCACGATTCCATCGAATTCCAGCAGGGCCTCGTAGATGGGAAACAGGCGTTGATCATCCGGTGCGATGCGCATCACATGGCAGTGCATCTTCACGCCGCAGAGACCGAACTCTTCGCGGGCCTGTTGGATGATTTCTGCGGGGTTTTCATCGTCCGGGTGAACCGCGGCCAGTCCGGCCGTGTGGGGAAACTGCTCGAGAAGGCGTCCGGTGGTGCGGTTGATGGCCTGAGCGACCCCGGGTCGGTGGGCATAACCCATGAGAACGAGCCCTGCCGCCCCGTTCTCGAACTGGAGGCGGATCACCTCCTCGGCCGTTCCTTCGTAGTGAAACTTCCAGGCGTGGGTTTCGAACCATTGCCGGACGGCGTTTGAGATCTCCCCCGGGAAAACGTGAACGTGCGCGTCGATGACCGGAATCGGGGTGATCTCATTGAACATGTCATGTCACGAAAAGGGTCTTGGTGGAAAAGTCCGGGTCGCTCGTCAGGTTGACCCCCAGCCTTCGGAGGCCCGCTTCATCCCCGGGGCTGGGGATATGTGTCATATGTATTTCACATCCTGCAAGATCTTTCAACTTCTCCATGGCGAGCTCCGCCGTGGGGTTGGCGGTGGCGCTGATGCTCAGCGCAATGAGGGTCTCCTCCAGGTCCAGGCTGATGCTCTTCCTGTTCAGGATATGCTTCTTCAGGTGACCGATGGACTCGAGGATGTTGGGGGCGATGAGGTGAATCGCGTCCGGGATCTCGGCCATGTGCTTGATGGCGTTGAGCACCAGGCTGGAGGCGGCGTGCATGAGCGGGGAATTCTTTCCGCTGATGATCGTGCCGTTGTCCAGCTTCACGGCGGCACCACAGAAGATGTCCTCGTTTCCCTTGCCCTGCTCCCTTGCCTCCTCGGCCGCCTCCCTTGCCGGTTCCACCACCCTCCTGTTCTAGGGCTGCACCTTGAGCTCCATCATGAGAAGCTCTGCCCGCTGGACCGTGCCCTTGTCCACCAGGCCCATGGCATACTCGCACCGGTAGCGGAAGTAACGCCGGATGATCTCCTGTTTTGCCGCTTCCTGCACCTCTTCATCATCCACGATCCCGAACCCTGCCCGGTTCTGGCGTGAACGGGGCAGGGTTCGGGATCGTG
>CAZSUQ010000355.1:0-5881 GCA_964609935.1 uncultured Thermodesulfobacteriota bacterium
AAAGACGCTCAAGGATGCTTATGGGAAAGGCTTTGCCGATGATGTAGACGCCTTGAGTGATCCCAAGATGAAAGACTTTGCTTCGATCTCTTCGGAAGGGATCTTTGTTTCCTCTCCGGTGTTTGACGGTGCTACGGAAGAGGAGATCAAGGACCTCCTGCAGAAGTGCGGCATGCCCACTTCCGGCCAGGAGACCCTGTCCGACGGACGCACCGGGGAGCCCTTCGATCAAAAGGTGACCGTGGGCATTCTCTATATCATGAAGCTTCACCACCTGGTGGACGACAAGATCCACGCCCGCTCCATCGGCCCCTACTCTCTTGTGACCCAGCAGCCGCTCGGCGGAAAGGCGCAATTCGGTGGGCAACGCCTTGGGGAAATGGAAGTGTGGGCCATGGAGGCTTACGGCGCATCCTACAGCCTCCAGGAATTTCTCACAGTCAAGTCTGATGATGTTTCCGGACGCACAAGAACCTACGAAGCGATTGTCAAAGGCGAAAACGTTTTGGAGCCTTCCCTTCCGGAATCCTTCAACGTATTGGTCAAGGAGCTTCAGGCCCTTGCGTTGGATGTGGAATTTCTCGAAGTGGAAGACATTCCATAGAAACAAACAGAAGAAATGATGCGAAAGGGGGCTTCCCTTGAAAGACATCTTTAATTTCTTCGAAAAACCGAAAGATCCGCTCCGCTTCAATGCGATCCGTATCTCCATCGCCTCACCGGAGAAGATCCGATCCTGGTCTCATGGTGAAGTGAAAAAACCGGAGACCATCAATTACCGGACCTTCAAGCCTGAGCGAGACGGATTGTTCTGTGCGAAAATCTTCGGTCCGACAAAGGACTATGAGTGCAACTGCGGCAAGTACAAGCGCATGCGCCACCGGGGCGTGGTTTGTGAAAAATGTGGGGTCGAGGTCATTCAGTCCAAGACCCGTAGGGAGCGCATGGGCCATATCAACCTGGCCGCTCCCGTTGCCCATATCTGGTTTCTGAAGAGCCTTCCGAGCCGCATCGGGGCCATGCTCGGGATGACCCTGAAGGACCTGGAGAAAGTCCTTTACTTTGAGGCGTACATCGTCCTGGATAAAGGCGACAGCGACCTCAAGGTGGGAGAGGTTCTCACGGAAGAAAAATACCGCAAAGCACTGGAAAAACACGGGAATTCGCTTCGAGTCAGCATGGGTGCGGAAGCGATACAGGAACTTCTCAAGGCCATAGACGTAGAAAAGCTCTCCACGGAACTTCGCCTCGAGATGAAAACCTCCACTTCAGAGGCAAAGCGAAAGAAGATCCCGAAGCGCTTGAAGGTCGTGGAATCCTTCCGGAACTCGGATAACAAGCAGGAATGGCTCATCCTCTCCGTCATCCCCGTCCTTCCTCCCGACCTTCGTCCGCTTGTTCCGCTGGATGGAGGCCGGTTCGCCACCTCGGACCTGAACGACCTTTACCGAAGAGTGATCAACCGAAACAACCGGTTGAAAAGACTTCTGGAACTGAATGCGCCTGAAATCATCATCCGAAACGAAAAGCGGATGCTGCAGGAAGCCGTGGATGCGCTCTTCGACAATGGGCGGAGAGGACGGATCATTACCGGATCCAATCGACGACCGCTCAAGTCACTGAGCGACATGCTGAAGGGAAAAGGCGGCCGATTCCGGCAGAACCTGCTGGGCAAGCGAGTGGACTATTCCGGGAGGAGCGTGATCGTCGTTGGGCCCGAACTCAAGTTGCACCAGTGCGGACTCCCGAAGAAGATGGCCCTGGAACTCTTCAAGCCATTCATTTACAACCGTCTTGAAAAGCTGGACTATGCCACCACGATCAAAAGTGCCAAGAAGATGGTGGAGCACGAGAAGACAGAGATCTGGGACATCCTTGCCGAAGTCATTCAGCAACATCCGATCCTGCTGAACCGCGCTCCGACCCTCCATCGACTCGGCATCCAGGCATTCGAGCCCATCCTGATCGAAGGAAAGGCCATTCAGCTTCACCCCCTGGTGTGTTCCGCCTTCAATGCGGACTTCGATGGCGATCAGATGGCCGTCCATGTTCCTCTGTCCCTGGAGGCGCAGATCGAAGCCAGGGTCCTGATGATGTCCACGAACAACATCCTGTCCCCCGCCTTTGGTAAACCGGTCATTGTTCCCACGCAGGATATCGTCCTGGGTCTTTATTACATCACGCGTGAAAAGGCCGGCGCCAAGGGAGAAAGCAAGGTTTTTTCAAACCCGGAGGAGGTCCGCATCGCTTTTGACGCCGACGCGGTCGAGCTGCACGCATCGATTCGTGTCCGCATGAACAGGGAGCTCGTCCAGACGACAGTGGGCAGGATCTTGCTGCGGGAGATCATTCCGGAGGAAATCCCTTTCGACCTCTACAACAAGGTCATGGGCAAACGCGAGGTCGCGGACGTCATCGACGCCTGTTATCGAATCTGCGGAAACAAGCAGACCGTCATCCTGGCAGACCGGTTGAAAAACACGGGCTTTGAATACGCGACCAAGGCGGGCATCTCCATCTGTGTGGACGATATGCTAATCCCTGAGCGGAAAGAAGAGCTTCTGGATCAGGCCAACCAAGAGGTGTTGGAGATCAAGAACCAGTACAACAAGGGGCATATCACGGACGGAGAGCGATACAACAAGGTGATTGATATTTGGGCCAAGACCACAGAGAGCATTGCCCAGGAAATGGTCAATTCCCTGGGAACCGAGGTCATCAAGGATCCGGAAGGCAAGGACAGGGAGATGCCCAGTTTCAATTCCATCTTCATGATGGCCGACTCTGGCGCGCGCGGAAGTACGCAGCAGATCCGGCAGCTTGCCGGGATGCGTGGCCTCATGGCCAAACCTTCCGGTGAGATCATTGAAACCCCCATTACCAGTAATTTCCGCGAGGGCCTGTCCGTGCTGGAGTACTTCATCTCGACGCATGGCGCTCGCAAGGGCCTCGCCGATACCGCCCTCAAGACAGCGAACTCCGGGTACCTGACGCGGCGTCTCGTGGATGTGGCCCAGGACACCATCATCACCATCGAAGACTGTCACACCCTTGACGGCGTTTTTGTGACAAGCCTGGTAGAGAGCGGTGAAGTCATCGAGCGCCTCGGCGCTCGGATTCTCGGCCGTGTCGCCCTTGAAAATATCCGCAGCCCCATCGACAACAAGATCCTTGTGAAGGCAAACCAGGAGATTGATGAAGTGCTTGCGCAGGAGATCGAACAGGCCGGTATCGAACGGGTCAGGATCCGTTCCGTTCTCACGTGCCAAGCAAAACGCGGCCTATGCGCAAAGTGTTACGGGCGAGATCTCGCTCGCGGCAGGCAGGTCAAGCTGGGTGAGGCCGTCGGGGTGATCGCGGCCCAGTCCATCGGGGAACCGGGAACACAGTTGACCATGCGTACCTTCCACATCGGAGGGACAGCCAGCGGAAGCGCGGAACAAACCACCCTGGAGTCCCGTTACGACGGAAAGATCAAATTCCACAACCTCAAGTTTGCCGACAAGTCGAAGGACAAAACGGAAGTCGTCGTGATGGTTCGAAATGCTGAGATCTCTGTCCAGGACGACAAGGGGCACGATCGCGAAAAATATCCCCTGAATTACGGCGCCATTCTGCGCGTAAAGGAAGGGGAAAAGGTGAAGGCTGGAGGTGTGATTGCAGAGTGGGAGCCCTTCTACGTGCCGATTCTCACCGATGTGACCGGGTACGTGAAGTTTGGTGACGTGACCGACGGCATGACGGTGATGGAGAAGGTGGACACGGTCACCGGACTCAGCCGGAAGGTGGTGATCGAAAGCAAAGATCCCGATGCCCGTCCGCGCGTCACGATCAAAGGTGAGGACGGGAAGACCTTGAAGATCCCTGACAGCAAGAACAATGCAAACTATCTCCTCCCTGTCGGGGTAAACCTTCAAGTGAACGACGGTGACCTGGTCTCTTCCGGGGATATTCTTGCCAAGATCCCGCGCGAAACGACCAAGACCAAGGATATCACCGGTGGTCTTCCTCGGGTCGCCGAACTGTTCGAGGCCCGGAAGCCCAAAGAGGTGGCACTCATCTCTGAGATCGATGGAACCATCTCTTTTGGGAAGGATGCGAAAGGAAAAAGAAAGATCATCATCCAGCCGGACAAGGGGCAGGAGAAGGAATATCTCATCCCCAAGGGGAAACACATCCTGTATAACGACGGAGATTTCGTCAAAGCGGGACAGGCCCTTATGGACGGAGCCGCCAATCCTCACGATATCCTGCGCGTGAGAGGAGAGAAGGAGCTGTCCAAGTTCCTGGTTGACGAGATTCAGGAGGTTTACCGGTTACAGGGTGTTCGGATCAATGACAAGCATATCGAAGTGATCGTGCGCCAGATGCTGCGCCGTGTAAAGATCAAAGAGGTTGGAGACACGGACTTCCTGATCGGCGAAGAGGTGGAGAAGACGGTTTTTGAAGAGGTGAACGAAAAGGTGGTTTCCGAGGGGGGTGCTCCGGCGATTGCAGATCCACTCCTGCTGGGGATTACAAAAGCCTCCCTGACCACGGACAGCTTTATTTCCGCCGCTTCTTTCCAGGAAACCACGCGTGTCCTGACCGAAGCCGCCGTCTCCGGCAAGGTTGATTACCTCCGTGGCCTGAAAGAAAACGTCATCATGGGGAAATTGATCCCTGCAGGAACGGGTTTCAACGAATACCTGAACCAGGGGATCCGCGTAAAAAGCCAAAAGCTCGTGCAGGCTCCGGGCCAGGAATAATTCTTTTTGAAATTTATACGGTTAAGTTGACAATTCTTTTTATGTATGATTAACTTGAAAATTTATTTGGTCAGAGACTTTTACCCACTTATGTAGAGAATTCATTCCTTTTTTCGGTACGTTATCTGCAATTGCGCTGATTCGGGACAAAGGGAAAAAACAGATGCCGACAATTAACCAGCTGATCAAGCAGAGCCGTAAGGTCGCCAAGAGCCGAAAGACGGCTCCCGCCCTTCAGAACTGCCCCCAGAAAAGGGGGGTTTGTGTCCGTGTTTTCACAACGACACCGAAAAAACCCAATTCCGCCCTTCGGAAGGTCGCGCGTGTGAGACTGACCAACGGCATGGAAGTAACGGCATACATTCCCGGGATCGGTCACAACCTTCAGGAGCACTCGGTCGTTCTGATTCGCGGAGGAAGGGTCAAGGATCTCCCTGGCGTTCGTTACCACGTTGTGCGGGGTGTGCTAGACACCCTTGGCGTTCAGGACAGAAAGCAGGGGCGTTCTAAGTACGGCGCAAAGCGTCCGAAGTAAACAATAAAGAATATTGCAGGGGGAGTACGATGCCGAGAAGGCGTGAAATTCAAAAGAGGGAAATTCTCCCGGATCCAAAATACAACGACAAGCTCGTTGCCAAGTTCATCACCAACATCATGCGCTCCGGTAAGAAGAACACGGCGGAATCGATCCTCTATCGCGCCTTTGACATCATCCAGGAAAAGACCAAGCAAGATCCCTTGAAGGTATTTAAGCAGGCGGTGGAAAACACGAAGCCTCAACTCGAGGTTCGATCGCGCCGTGTCGGCGGAGCGACCTATCAGGTCCCTGTTGAGGTTCGCTATGAGCGCAGGCAATCGTTGGCGATCCGATGGCTGATGACGTTTGCCAAGAAACGCGGAGAGAATTCCATGCACGAACAGCTGGCCATGGAGCTTCTCGATGCTGCAAGCAGTCGCGGCGCATCCATCAAAAAACGAGAAGATACGCACAAGATGGCGGAGGCCAACAAAGCATTTGCCCATTATCGATGGTAAAGTACCCTGGTTTCAGGCATAGACCCAGGAACCCTTTCCACGCAGGAGGAGGAGATGGCGAAGCCGAAGTTTGAGAGGACCAAGCCGCACGTAAACGT
>CAZSUQ010000356.1:0-5875 GCA_964609935.1 uncultured Thermodesulfobacteriota bacterium
CTGAAAGCTTCAAGTCGTTCCAGGAGGCTCAAAAATTTGTTCATACAGGTAAATACAAGAAGGCCGTGGGAAAATTTGATGAACTGCTCAAGCAGTCCTCAGAGGCGCCGTGGGCCGAGGCAATCCGATTCCAGCTTGCTCAGGCGTTGAGACTCGGACATCAATACCCGGCCGCGATTCGACAACTGGACAGGTTTCTGGAGCGATATCCTGAAAGCCCGGATGCCCCTGAAGCCTTCCTTGGCAAGGGTGAGATCTATGTTCAAAGGGGCATGGGGAAGTCAAGTCCGATGAGTAAAATGTACCTGGACAAGGCATTGAGAACCTTCAAGTCCGCCCGGAAGAAATACCCCGAAGACGAAACGGTCCAGGCAAAGTCCTGGTACTTCCTGGGCACCACCTACACGGCCAGGGAGGAATATCCCAAAGCAAAGGAGGCTTATCAAACCGTGCTCCAGGATTATGCGCAATCATCCTTTGGGGTGAAAGCCCTTTATGCGCTTGCCGGCGTCAGCTTGAGAGAGGGCGACATGGATGAAGCCGAGCGGCTTTTCGGTGATCTCACGGACCGGTACCCAAAGACCCGA
The DNA here is from genome assembly GCA_964609935.1 of uncultured Thermodesulfobacteriota bacterium. GTDB lineage: Bacteria > Desulfobacterota > DSWW01 > DSWW01 > DSWW01 > CAYTRL01. The sequence continues at coordinate 588 of CAZSUQ010000356.1, forward strand.
TATGCAGGCAAGGCCCGGAAGAAACTGGCGGGGATCGGTCTCGTGGGGTCCAAAGCCCCTCCGGTAGAGGTCAAAGAGTGGATCGGCCAGCCGCCGGACGTCGCCGAAGGGTACAAGGGAAAGCCTGTTCTCTTGAGCTTCTGGGCGATTTGGTGCCCGCATTGTCGGCGGAACCTTCCCACGATGGACCAGCTGGTGCGGGACTTCTCGTTGCAGGGCCTCCGGATCGTGGGGATCACGCGGGAGCGTGAAAACAATGGAATCGACAAGATCAAGGAATACATCGAGTCCCATCCCATGCTGTTCCCAACAGGTGTGGATGAAGAAGGGAAAACCTCCAGATCTTTTCTTGTGTCGAACATTCCACGGGCGGTACTGATCGATTCAAAGGGCAACATCGCATGGTACGGCCACCCGGACTACCTCACCCGAAAGGTGATCAAGGACATCCTGAAAGGCTCGTCGTGAGTTGAACCTCCGGAGGATGGGCACCGGATGAAAAAGGCGCTTCGTGCGCAGGTTCTGGTTGTGGGAGCCGGTCCATCAGGGGCTGCCCTTTCCACATGGTTGGCTGGCAAGGGGCTTGACTGCATCCTTGTGGACCGTGCCCGTTTTCCTCGTCGAAAGCCGTGTGCAGGATGCTTTTCCCCTCGAAGTTTGCCACACCTGCGGCGCCTGGGGCTGGAAGAGGTTGTGCGTTCCGGGCAGCGGATCCGAACGATCGAGCTCCAGACGCCAAGGAGCGCGGTTCGGTTCGAAATCGAAGCCAATCCGCATGATCTCCCGTTTTTTGTCTTTCCCAGAGAAGCGTTCGACCGGCTTCTTCTGGAAAGGGCTAGGTCGTCTTCGGCGAGGATCCTGGAAGGGCTTTGCATCGAGGAGATCATCAGGGAAGGGAGGCGTGTCGTGGGCGCCCGGGGGCACGGCATGGAGATTCGTGCCGAGGTCACCGTGGTTGCAACCGGACACGCCGGCCGGGTTCTGTCGTCGAACCACGGGCAGGAGGGCCGGTCCTACCAGGCCCTGATCGGATGGTTTGAAGACCTGAGGAACCTGGATCCTTTTGTCACCGAATCCTTTACCGCTCCCTGGATGATGGGTTCGGGATGGGTCTTTCCGGAGTCCCCCAGCAGGGCCAACGTGGGGATCATGGTGCACGCAGATCTCCTGAAAGAAGCCCGGAAAAGCCTTCGCGACCTTTTTCGTGCTTACTGTGAAACGCCCTACTTTAAAAAACGGCTGCATGGGGCCAGACAGGTGGGAAGGCTCTGGGGGAGCCCGATACGGTATGCCCTGAAACCTCGGGGCATCTGTGACGATGGGTTTCTCATGGTGGGGGAAGCCAGCCTGTTGACCCAGCCTTTGACCGGAGAGGGGATCTCCCAGGCCTTTCAAAGTGCAGCCGTAGCATCCGAGGTGATCGAGAAAGCATTGGCGTCTGGACAAACCACGAAGGAAGCCTTGCACCCCTACGCCCAAGGCGTCAAGCAGGTGTTCGCAAGGAACTTCTGGAAGGCAGGCCTCCTTCGCAGATGGCTCGACCGCCCTTTTTCGCTTCACACGGCCATGACCCTGGCACACGGCAGCAAGACGTGGCGCCGTGGGTTGGAAAAGAGGCTGCACCGAATCGTACTCTGACCATTGGGAGGAACCGTATACCCATGAAGTGGGATCCCGTAAACAGCGAGATCGATTTCGTTTTCTATCTTCCTGTCCTCACACAGACCCTGCCCCCGCACCAGCATACAAACAGCTTTCTCGTGGGAAACCGGGAGATGGCCATGGTGGACGCAGGGCATTGGGATGAACAGGCCGTTGAGAGCCTTTTGAACTTTCTTCAAGCGGGTCCCGGCCGGAGGCTGAAACATCTCTTCCTCACACACTGGCATCCGGACCATTGCGTGGGTGCCGAGAGGATCAAAAGCCGTACCGGATGCCGGATCGGTATCCCCGAATACGAGGCGGAGAAGGGAGGGGATGTCCAGCACGATTTCACCTTTCGGGAAGGCGACTGTTTCTCCGTTGATGGAAGGGACCTGGAGGTCATCCACACACCGGGCCACTCGTCAGGACACTGCTGCTTTTTCATCCGATCGGCAGGTGTGCTGTTCACCGGTGACCACATCCTCGGGAGGGGCACATCCATCATCGTGCCTTCGGACGGTGACATGGCCCTCTACCTGCAATCGCTGGAACGATTGCTCGCCTTCCCCGTGAAGATCATCTGTCCAGGACATGGTCCCCTTGTGTTCAATGGGAGGGAGAAGATCTTGGAGTACATTGAACACCGCACCGACCGTGAACAGAGGATTTTACAGGGGGTTTGTGAAGGGGTGGGGGATCCGGAACACCTTGTAAAGCGTGTGTATACCGATGTCCCTGAGCACTTTCATGGTATGGCCTACTATTCCCTCCTGGCCCATCTCATCAAGCTGGAACAGGAGGGAAAGGTTCGTAAGCGTGGGGATGACGCGGGCTACGAGCCCGGGTAAACCCTGGATTCAGATTCTTGTGCAGCATGAAGCAGCGTATCCTTGAAGGGAACCGAATCGAAGCAGAAACCGTATGAAAAAACCGGAAAAGACAAACCTGTACCTGCCGGTCCGGATGGTGGCGATCCTTCTTCCGGTCTTTGTTGCCTGCTGCACACACCAAAAGGAGAAAGAACCGCGGATCGAGCGTCTGATGCGCCCCATGATGGGGAGCCTTGTGGAGATTCTATGGCATCAACAGGACGAGAACGACGAACACCGAGCGGATGTGGTTCGCTTCGCCATGGATCGAATGGAGTCTCTGGCCTCACGCATGAGCCTTCATGGTGCGGACTCCGAGGTGGTGCGCATCAATAAAGCTGCAGGCCGGATGCCTGTAAAGGTCTCCAAAGAGCTTCTCCGCGTGGTGGAGATGTCTCTGGAGATCTCCCATCTTACGAAAGGTGCGTTTGATATCACGGTGGGTTCGGTGGAAGCCGTCTGGGGTGACCTTCAGTGGGGTGGAAAGAGCAAGGTGGACCTGCCGGAGGACCGTGTCGTTCAGGAGGCCCTGAGCGACGTGGGGTACCAGGGGATTCAGCTGGACCTGGAAGGCGAAACCGTTTTTCTGAAGAGGAAGGGGATGCGCCTGGACCTGGGCGGCATTGCAAAGGGCTATATCGTTGACCAGGGATTCCGCTGGTTGCAAGAGCAGGGCCTGGCGTGCTTCATGATCAATGCCGGTGGGGACATGCGGGTGCAGGGATCGGTGAGTCGTCCTGCCTGGAGGGTCGGCCTCAAGGACCCTTTTGAGCCGGAAAGCCTTCTTGGCGTGCTCTTGGTCCGAGAGGGTGCGATCGTCACGTCAGGCACCTACGAGCGTTATGTGGATACCGAAAAGGGAAGGTTGTCCCACATCCTGGATCCTCATACAGGCCGTCCGGTGACCGGGCTGGTGAGCGCCACGGTCCTGGCTCGAGAGGCGGCCTATGCCGATGCACTGGCCACGGCCCTCATGGTCAAGGGAAGGGAAGGGGCCATGGCCCTGTTGAAGCGACTGCGATCGATACAGGGGATTCTGGTTGAACAGAACGGAACCCTTTGGGTCGATGAGATATTGAAAGAGCGGTTCCGACACGAAGCCCTGCCCAAGCCGCTGGCCCTCAGGTTCTTTTCCCTCGAAGGAGGAAACACGGACAATGATCGTGAAACATGAAAAGGAAATTCAGCCTGCAGACCTGTCCCATGAGCATGATCTCAAGGGGGTGGAACTCCTTCCCCTTGTTACGGAACAGGATGGAGCCAAGCATTTTTCCATGAGGCTCTTTCGTGTTTCCCCTGACGGGCATACGCCCTTTCACTCGCATCCCTGGGAGCATGAGGTTTATGTTCTTCAGGGTCGAGGGACCCTTGTGGGCGAAGCCGAGGAGCATGCGCTGGAACCGGGATCCGCCGTTTTGGTACCAGAGGGAGAGAAACACAGGTTCCAGGCGGGTGGAGAGGGTCTCATGTTCCTGTGCTGTGTCCCGCAATTGAAGGACCCACCGTAGACGGCTGATAAGGTGCACGTGGATCGTCTGCTCGTGAGGGTGATTTGGAAGGTTTGCTCTGTTTCAGGAGTGTCCGGATACGAGAAAGTGAGGAGGTTGCCTGATGCGTGACCCATTTCCCGCTGGGAAGCTGCCCCCTGAGATCCTTGAAGGGCTTCTACGGAAGCTGCCGAACAGGGACCCGAGGGTTGTGGTGGGCCCTCGAGTTGGGGAGGACGCGGCTGTCATCGACATGGGAGACCGATACCTGGTGGCAAAGACCGATCCCATCACCTTTGCTGCGGACCGGATCGGGTGGTACCTCGTCCACATCAATGCCAATGACATTGCCTGTATGGGCGCTCAACCCAAATGGTTGCTGGTCACCTGCCTTCTTCCCGAAAAGGAGACGGATGCGGGGCTCGTTGACAGCCTCTTTCAGGACCTTGACCAGGCGTGTGAAGAACTGGGTGTTACCCTCTGCGGAGGACATACAGAGATCACACTGGGGCTGGACCGGCCGATTCTCGTGGGGCAGCTCCTGGGGGAGGTCCCGAAAGACCGGCTCGTTGACAAGCGAAGAATCTCTCCGGGAGACAGCATTCTATTGACAAAAGGGATCGCTGTGGAAGGGACCTGCGTCATTGCCCGGGAAAGGGGTGTTTTCCTTGAAGGTCGCATACCGCCCGAGGTGATGAAGCGTGCACGGAATCTGCTCACCGAACCCGGTATCAGCGTGCTCAGGGATGCGCGTATCGCCATGCATGCCTGCGGCGGGCAGGTGCACGGGATGCACGATCCTACAGAAGGAGGTCTCCAGCAGGGCTTGTGGGAGGTTGCCGAGGGCGCTGGGGCGGGGATACGTGTTCAAAGGGAAGCCGTCCCCTTGTTGCCCGAAACGCAAGCCCTGTGCAAGGTCTTCGGGATCGACCCCATGGGGCTCCTCGCCTCCGGGTCTCTTCTGATCATGGTGGATCCGGCGGGTGAGAAAAGGGTGGAGGAAGCCCTGCAGAGCGAAGGGGTCCCCTGCAGGCGAATCGGGGAGATCCTGCCCGCGGAAGAAGGGCGGAAATGGCTTGAGAAAGGGAAGCCGTACCCATTGTCTCCTGTCCCGGCCGATGAGTTGATCAAGGCATTTCAGGAGGGACCGTAAAGGAAAAAAATCGCCGAAATGCTGGCATCTATAAAGAAAAATGACTATAATGCCGAAATTGACAAAAAAATCGATAGTCGGGTTCCATTCCATGTTTCTCTAAGACGGGTGAGACCAATGACGGAGCGGATCTAC
>CAZSUQ010000357.1:0-5872 GCA_964609935.1 uncultured Thermodesulfobacteriota bacterium
ACCGCAGCGCGTGCATGTTTCCAGTTCCAGCAGCTGCCTGGGGCTCAGGTTGTGGACGCGGATCCGCCCCCCCGTGCCCGCCTCGGTTTCACCCGAAGGAGCATCCTCCGGCCCGCCGCTGCCTTCGCCTTCCAGGGCCTTGCCGGGCACGTCTTCGATAACCGATTCCTGACCCGCAGCGCCTTGGGCCCGAGAAGATTCGGACGCACCGGACCCCTTTGACCCTTGAGCCGAAGGTTCCTGTTCCGGATTCTCTTTTTCCCTGTTCTCGTCCATTTCGAATTCTTGTTCTCCCCGGGTTGATTTCAGCCGGGGCACGTTTCTCTTGAGTCGGTTCCTGGTTCCTCTTCTTTCCGTCCTCTTGGATGCACTCCTGTTCACTGATGTTGTCTGTAGTGGGCCTCGGATGCGGTTGCCGCAATGGATACAGGGGCGGTGATCAGGTGAAAAAGCTTGCTGAAGGGCAGATAAGCGAGAAGGCTGAAGACCAGGGCTGCGTGAACGATCCACACGTAGAAGCGAATCGCGGTCCAGGGGAGATCCCACAGCCTCAGGCCGGATGCCGTCAGGGCACCCAGGAAGGAGGCCCAGTACCCGGGTCCTGCGGAAACCACGGCCAGCCGGCACGCCTCCATGAAGAACCCGGTGAGCATGATGGCCAGGAGCAGAAAGAGGATCACGAAATCCTCGGGATCGGACTTCATGTGATCCTCTCTTCCCAGTGTCCGCCTGAACAGGGCGAGCAGAACCCCCAGCAGGATTGCGCCGCCCAGGAAATCCGCCAGGAAGTCCAGTGCGGGACCTCCCCTGGCGGCGAGAAGGTTTCCTGCCGGCAGGATGAAACGCGCCAGCACCATGGTTCCGAAGACCAGGGCAAGCGCAAGGAAAGCAACAGAGATCAGAAGGAAAACGGCCCAGCGAAGCCGGCTCTGCCTGTAGACGCGACGGCCCAGGATCCCTTCGTTTACCAGTGCACCGGCCACGGACGGCCAGTGCACCGGGTGATGCAGCGACACCTGCTTGCCTCTTCCCCAGAACTGGAAGGCATTGAACAGGCCTGCAAGCATGACGAACCCGGCTACAGAGGCCATCCACCACTGGAGTATCCATTTCTTCCTGTATTCCCAGCCGAAGAAATCCTCTTGCGGATAGGAACGGAACCCGTGGCACTCACCACAATCCTTACCCGTTGCCTTCACCAGCATCTCCCCTTTTTGGTGAAAGGCACGGGGTTGCAGTTCATAGATCAGGAGATTCCCTTCAGGCACTTGGTATGCCGTTCCTTTCCCCCCGGAAAGATGCAGGACCTTTGCGTGCAAAAGATTTTGCACCTGTGATGCCGTGCGGGCCGGATCGCCCGCGGAACCCAGGGCCCGTTGGGGTGGGAGTTCGTCCTTCTCCTTTACCTTCAAGACGGGCAGCGGGAGGGCCTTCACGTAATCATCCTTCACGGCATGGTAGTGGCACCCCTGGCAGGAGGTCATCTCCGGCCGGTTGCGCGGCAGGGGGCCGTTGACCTCATCATGAGCCACGTTCCGGTGGCAATCGGTGCAGACGCACACGCGGTTGCTGACGTGCCACCGGTACATGAGGTCCTCGAGGTTCCACGTGTAGCGGGCCTCTTTGCCTTCAGGAGATTCAGGCGACGAAACGTGGACCTCCACCACCTTTCCGAGCGTCCGCCCCTCCAGGACACGCGGATGACAACCCATGCAATTCGGATTGACCGTGTCCGCATGGGCGGAGAAGGCGCCGCATCGTCCTTCCTGTCCCGGCAGAAGGGAGTGACAGGGTGAGCATGCAAACCCTTCGGAATGCATTTCCGACGGCTCCCACATGTGGGCCGGCTGGCTGAACTGGTGGCACGAAAGGCAGTAGGTGCGGTTGTTTCGTGTGAACAGGGTGGTTCCGTAGAGCAGGTTGCCGGCGATCAACAGCAGGACCAGAAACGCAGAGAAGACAAAGAACCCCGTCTTCCTCCTTCTGCTCAACACAAGGGGATCCGTATGGGTTCTTTCGTCGGTTTTCACATCATCCGCCAAGATCGCTTCCCTCGTAACGGCTGCTCTCAGGGGTTCTTCAGGCCCGCCGGATCTTCACCTTTGTTCCTTCCCACGACGGCACCTCCCTGGACGGATCCCCGGGCCAGGGAATGACCCTGCGCGGGTTCTCCCCGTAGCTCCCCCCCTTCCACCAGATATCCCGCAACAAGGGGTCAGCAGCCCGGCCGGAATCCCTCCCCTTCCCCGGGGCCCGAAGCACACCCCCGGTACGGGCCTGAACGGCCACCACATCCGGACGGATCCCCTCGGTCAACCTCACCCGCGTCTTCACCTCTCCTGCGGGCCCCTTTAGAACCACCCAATCCCCTTCCCTGCATCCCATCTCCGCCGCAGCCTCTGGGTTCATCCACACCGGCGCGGCATGGTTGATCTCCTCGACCCAGGGACAGCCAGGGGATTCGTCACCAACGGTGGGAGCGGAATAGAGGACCAGGATCCTTTCCTCAGCCCTTGCCCGCACCTCGATCTCAGGTGCTTTGAGGGGTGCTGTGATGTTGCCGACCCTGTTTGACAGGAGGATCCGTTGCCGCCCACACGGGCCTGAGCCGGACATCCCTGTACGGGCTTCCACAGGGGAGGCGTGTTTCCCTTGTTTCAATGAATCCATGTCCCCTCTTCCCGCGAACCCTGCCCCTCCGGAAACCGCAGGGGTGAAGAAGCCCCTCTTCTTCAGCGCGACAGAAAGGTTCACACGGTCCCCGCCTGGAAACGAGGCCTCGATAAGGGAGGTGTAGTACGCTTCCATGCTTTCAAAGGGGAACGCCTCTTCCGGTTTTCTTCCAAGCCCTCTGGCAATCTCGAGGAGCACTTCCTCTGATGAGCATCTCTCGCCCGCCCCACTGAAAACCGGCTGCCGCAAACCGATCCAGAGGGAACCGTCTGAAGCGGAAAAGCCCTGGGTCACTCCCCACGCATTCAGATAGGTGGACACCGGAAGGACGATGTCCGCCAGGCTTGCAGTCTGGTTCCACGTGGAGCACACGGCCACGTGAAAGGGAACCCTTTCCGGATCCTTCAGGATGTCCTCGGTGGATCCACAGGCCGGGTCCGTGGCGGCAGGGTCTGCATGACAGGTCATCAGGCAACCCGGTTTCAACGTCCCCTTTTCCATGGCATGAAAAAGGGACCCATGGAGACGCCGCACATCCCTGCTGCAGGGAGCCGGCCCGGGTTGCTGCCATGAAACCGATGGCTGAATCCGGTAGCCACCCTTCTGTTGGATGTTTCCCTTGAGCAGGTTGAGCAAAAGCACGGCACGGGCGCTTTCAAGCCCTCCCCTGCGGGCCGTGACACCGCTCCCCAGGACAGCCACCGCGCGGTCCGTCTTTGCAAAGGCCTCTGCAACACGATGGATGGTCTCCTCGGGAACCTGGCAGAGCGCTGCAGCCCTTCTGGCTGTCCACGGCTGGAATGCCCTCCTGAGATCGGCCGGGTCGAGATCGGTCTCCTGCTTCAGGAAGCGCCTGTCTTCCATCCCTTGTTCCAGGATATGACGAGCCACGGCGGCCGCCACCGCACGGTCTGTCCCCGGACGAAGGGGCACCCATTCGTGGCCGGCGTTGGCGGTCTCGGAGAGTCTCGGGTCCAGTGTGATCCATCGGGCACCGTGCTCCAGCCCCCGGGCCCACTGCTGTGCCGTTCCCACGAGCCTCTGGATGCTCCCCAGGGGATTCCCCCCGAAGTTCAGGACCAGCTGTGCATGGGCCAGGTCCGGGATCCCTTCACCGTTGCACCAGAAGTCCCGGCGGAGCACCCTCTCAACGGAATCCTCGTACCCGTCGGCCTCGTTCAGGACGGAACCAGGGAAGCAGGAGACAAAGCGATGCATGAAAGGGGTTGCATCCCTTCCAGGGACGGAGACGGCAAGCGGCGTCTTGCCCCGGGCGTCCCTGCATTTCCGGAGCTTCCCCTGCACCTCCTGAAGGGCTTCCGTCCATGTGATGACTTCCCACTCTCCATCTCCCCTTTTCCCCCTTCTGCGAACGGGCTCCTGAATCCTCCGGGGCCCGGACTCCAGGTTGAACACGGCGGACCCGAGTGCGCACAGGGCGCCCCGGTTGTAAGGGTGGTCCGGGTTGCCAGAAAGCCCCGCCAGTCTCCCCTGGTCCCTGAATGCCAGGACACCGCACCCTGCAGGGCACAGCCCGCACGTGGTGGGAATGCCCTGCCCGACCCTCCCCGTGAACAGGGACACGTACTCCCCTAGACCCCTGCCCGTTTCCCCAAGGGCCGGGTTCCAGACCAGGGACGGGCCCAGTGCAAGGGATGAGAGGCCCAGGAGGCCGGTCTTGAGCAGCGTTCTCCGGGAAAGCTCCGAAGCAAGAGCGGGCTCTGTGGGCGCCTGGTTCTTTGGTTTCATGCCTTCGTCCTTGTTTCCCTCCAGTTGCCTGCCAATCCCTCAGAGCAGGGGGATCATCTCTCCCACCTGTACGAGATCGAGCCGCATGAACAGGATCCCCAGGACAATGAGCAGACAGGCAAAAAGGAGTACACCGGTCCTCTGGAACCTCGGGAAGAAAAGGAGCGGAAGGGGCAGGAGCTTGCCCAAAACGATCTCCACACCCACAAAGTGCAGCGCCAGTTCTCCACGGATCAGCTCCCCCACGGCCCAGCGGCTTTCCGTGCCGGACACCGATGCCACCAGGATCTCGAATCCGGTCAACAGGAGGTCTGCTAGAAGCATCCAGCCAAGGATCCTGCCCAGGGAGAGGAGCAGGCTTCCGTTCTCGCTCTGTGCCGTGATCTCCTCCCCTTTCCACCTGCACCAGGCGGCAAAGATCAGGATCATGAGGGCGGTTCCCGAGACCACGGCCGACACCAGAAACAACAGCGGGATCATGGAACTGTTCCACATGGGCCGCGAGGAACAGAAAGAAAGGATGAATCCTGTGTAGGCGTGCACCGCCACGGCAAACGGGATCCCCACGAGCCCGGACACCCTTGCCGCACGCTCCTTTCCCGCAAAGATGCAAACCATGTAGAGCAGGCAGAAGAGGGGATAGGTGGTGAGGAGAAAAGAGCCCCACGTGATGGGAGAGCCTGCATTCAGGTAGAGGAAAAGGTGCCAGGAGCGCAGGGGCTGTCCCACATGGATCAAAAGGAACAGGGGGGCGACGAGCAGCATGGCCGTTGCCGTGAGGATGGCAGGACCGGAAAGCGCCCTGTACCTCTTGATCCCGAAACCATAGGAAAGCGTGGAAACGAAAAAGGACCCCGCGCTCAACCCTGTAAAGAAGATGTACAGGGCAATGAACGCCCCGAAGGACTCTTTGTGGGGCACGTTGTAAAGGAGCACCGAGCTCACGGGAGCCTCTCCTTACTTTCTTCGCAACCGGACCGCCTCTTCGTCCAATGCCAGGTAGAAGATCTGCGGGTCGGTTCCATGCTCCGGAAGGAGCACCCGCACCGGACGGGTGGAAAGGATGCGCGTTGCTTCACTGTCCGGGTCCTCTTTGTCCCCCAGGAGGCGGGCGCCCGTGGGACATGCCTCCACGCAGGCCGGAAGCTGACCCGCGTCCAGGCGGTGATGACAAAACGTGCACTTGGCAATGATGTGCTTGAGCGGGTCCAGGTAACGAACGCCATAGGGGCAGGCTGCCTTGCAGTACTGGCAGCCGATGCAGCGGTGAGGATCCACCACGACGATGCCGTCTTCCCGCTGATACGTGGCCTTCACCGGGCAGACCGATACACAGACGGGCCTGTCGCACTGATTGCAGTTGATGGGGAGGTGAATCCTTTTCACGGACGGAAACCTCCCCTTCTCCACGGACTTCACCCAGGTCCGGAACACACCGAGCGGAACACGG
>CAZSUQ010000358.1:0-5865 GCA_964609935.1 uncultured Thermodesulfobacteriota bacterium
TGAGAAGAAAGGGCGGAAGACCCCGGGAGATCGCATGGGAACAGCTGAACAAGGGGCCGGGAAAGGACGTGCCCGAATACCTCTCCCGGGAGTTGAATGCTTGATAAGACAGGTACCTATCAGGGCTTGCTCGATGTTATGTGTTTGGCATTCTTGCATTCGGTCTTTTTTACAGAGGCAAGATATTTCTGCTGCTTACTCAATTCCATCAGCCGAGGATCTTCACCCTTTACCATTGAGAACCATTCCAATGCTTCATCGAAGTTCCCTGTTCGTCTGTGGAGTTCCCCAAGTAGATAGGTAATCACTGGAATTTCCTCTTCCCTGACTTCATGGTCTTCCAATGCCTTGCCAAAGAAGTTTATGGCACTCTCTCTGAACGCATTCCCCAATACGATGTTTGTCTCGTCCTCTGCCATCCACGCAGCATTCAGGTAGGCCTGAGCGATTTCGGCCGAGAGCATGTTCCTCAGCATGTAAATGTTTGCCAGCAATTCGTATTTTTGAGCGGCAGAAAACTTTTCTGGGTCTTTGTACAGGCAGTACGAATTCAAATATTCTTCAAGTGTTTTGTTTTTGTCATCTTCAACCCGTACGGCATGGGAATAATCCGTAAATCCGCAAAAAGGGCAGGTATGAACTTCATGTGGTATCGGTTGCTCGTCTGCCGCATGCGGCCTGAAGTCTGTATCTTGCCACACAAGGACGATTGGATGGGCTGAAACATCGTCCTCGAACACTTTTGCACAAAAGCCGCATGTAAAATGTTCTTTGTGAAGATCTGCCATTTTTTCGATCATCCTTTTCCGGGCCACAATTCGGCCCTATGGGATGATGGTTTTGTCCCGGCTTTATGATTCCATAAGATGCTTCATGTTTTTTGGCTGCTTCCGAGTTCTCTTTTCCTGGGGCGCTTCGTTCTGGTTCACCCCGCATTTGGGGCAGACTGGCTGGGCCTTCTTGAGGTCATAGAATTTGCAGCCACACTGGAAACACACGTATTTTCCTCCAAGCCTCATTTCATCCATCGGTTTCTCCCTGCTGAATTGCGGTCATTCTGTAGTGGAACGAAGTTTATAGATCGCAAAGCCTGTACCTTCGGGTGTTTCTCGGAAATCGATAATCATTTTATCAAGGGATGGTACCAGACCGGCTTCTATAAGCAATATCTTGATACCATCTTCACTTTCCACCACATGATCCTCGGCTTTTTCTTTGTCAAGGACCATCTTCCACTTGCCGGGGATTGCAGGAGAAGGAATAAGCCTGACTCTTGTTTCCGGGTCTGCTTTCATCCCCTGTAACCTTGTCTTGATCTTTTTCTTTGCAGCTGCAGTCACGGTTATCATGGCACCTCCTTACGCGAATCTCTCTTCATTCGCATATGAGAGAATTTCCGCTTCAACCCGGCACACGGGAAACAGGATTGCACGTACCCCTTCCTCTGGTTGTTCGGTTCCTTCATGTCCAGGATCTTCACATTCAAGGCGAGCAGGCCAGAATCCACACGACGATCCACCGTTACACCGCCTTCGATCCTTCGCGTATACGTAACAGATACCCTTGCCGTTTTCAGCCGTCACCCTCTCCCCTCTTTGCTTGTTCGGGGTCGTCTTCGACTGAGCGGCCTGCCTTGCGGGCGGCAATCCGTTCGGCTTTGTCCTGTTGTTTTTGCCTCTTGGCCGTCTCCCTGTCACGCTTCTTGGAAGTCTGCCTGTTTCGTTTGGCCATGTGTTCACTACACCCTTTCCGGCAGGCACTCAACCGTGACTGCCCCGTTCGAAGGTTTGAGTCGTAACCCAAGCTGAATAGTCCGTGTAGCCCGGCTCAGACGATCATTCTATGTTTCCCAACGGCCTCACACTCAGCCAACTCCCCGCAAAACAAGCGATCTCTCCAAAAAGAATCTAGATGCCATTTCCTTCCTTAAGGAAGGTCTCCCTGTTTTCATTCCACCACGTTTTCCATTCATCGGCATCTCTACCAAGATCTTTTCCCGCTATCGTCCTCAGAGCGCTTGCTGCTTCCGACTGGACCCTTTCATCCTCATCCTTCAAGGCTGCGATGAGGGGTTCCACGGCACGGGGGTCTCTGATCCATCTCAGCGCTGTTACCGTACTCTTTCAGACATCTCGATTCTCATCTTTGAGCGCAGAGAAAAGAGGCTCCAGGGCACGGGGATCCCTTATATTGCCCAGGGTCGCTGCTGCCATTATCCGGACGGTGGGATTACCGTCCTTTAAGGCTGCATTGAGAGGTTCTACCGCAGGTTTGCCGATGCGTTCCAAGGATCGCCGTATGGAAGACATCGAAGGCCAACACCTGAAAGTCGTAATAAGAGGTTCTGCCGAACGGGGATCTCTGAACTGACCCAGCGCGTGTATCGTTGTCTCTCTCACCTCTTCATTCTCATCCTTCAGGATCGCAATGAGGGGTTCCACGGCGCGAGGGTCTCCAATCCATCTCAACGCGGCTACCGCATTTTGCCTCACATTCCAATCCTTGTCCTCGAGGGAAACGATAAGAGGTTCTACGGCACGAGGGTCCCCAATATTGCCAAGGGTTGCTGCTGCCATCGTGCGGACAGCCGGGTTCTCGTCCTTTAACGCTGCATTGAGAGGCTCCACCGCGGGCTTGCCTATATCCTTCAACGACAGCCCTATCGAAGACATCGAAGGCCAGCTCTTGAATGCTGCGATGAGAGGTTCTGTTGCACGAGGATCCCGGAACTGGCCCAGGGCTTGTATCGCTGCCTTTCGCACATCCCCATCTTCATCCTTCAATACCAAAATGATGGGACCCACCGCACGGGGGTCTTTGAGCCATCTCAACGCGGCGACCGCATTTCTTCTTACATTCCGGTTCTCATCTTTGAGTGCAGAGATAAGCGGCTGGACTGCACGGGGGTCCCCAATATTACCAAGGGTTGCTGCTGCCATCGTGCGGACAGCCGGGTCCCCGGCCTTCAACGCTGCATTGAGAGGTTCCACTGCGGGCGTGCCTATATCCTCCAATGATGACCCTACCGAAGACATCGAAGGCCAGTTCTTGAATGCTGCGATGAGAGGTTCTGTTGCACGAGGATCTCGGAACTGGCCCAGGGCTTGTGCCGCCGCCTTTCGCACATCCCCATCTTCATCCTTTAAAAGCATAATGAGGGGACCCACGGCACGGGGGTCTTTGAGCCATCTCAGCGCTAGAACCGCACTCCTTCTTACATCCCGACTCTCATCTTTGAGTGCAGAGACAAGTGGCTGAACTGCACGAGGATCCCCGATTTTACCCAGGATCCCTGCCGCTGTTGCACGCTCGTTCGGTTCTGAAGAATGTAATCTTTCAATTTCCTTTCCTACGTCAGGTGGCCTGGCATGAGTTAATCCGCGACCCATAACACACGCGAAAATCATAAGACCCAGGACTCTCTTACGCATTTTCATCTTTCACTCTCCCTGCTTTACTTCCAGAACGCATCCCCTTCCCCAGCGCATGTTCCATGAGAGATAACAGGGAAATGACAAGTTGCACACCGGGACGTGCCAAGCATAGTGGCTTGGAGGCACAGGCGCACCGATGCCAAGCGAAGCATGGAAGCCTGTCCATTGGGATGATCGGTTCGGCTGTGAAGGGTGGTGAATGCGGCGGGTATCTCTCAGGCACCGGACCAGGAACTGAGAGGGGTAGCGAAAAGAATGACCATCACAACGTGTTCAACAGTATGTGGCTAATCATGAAGCAGAGTCAAGCAGAAAACAGATAGTGCTTTTCTCTGTTTTCTCCGGGGGCCGATCCTTGCCCTTCCTTTTTGATGGAATTCAATTGTACGTGATGATGCTTGCAAAGAAACGGACCTGAGTGGATTTTGGTCCTTTTCGTCACGACGTATCAGAAGGTTGCCTCGCGATCCGCGATGAGCCGAACACACCAGCTGGACGTATTTCAACAACCTGCTAAAGTTCCTTGTACAGGTCCGTGCTCAGGTACCTGTCCCCTGCGCTGGGAAGGATCGCAACGATGATCTTCCCCTCATTCTCTTCCCGGCGCGCCACCTCCATTGCGGACCAGGTGGCGGCTCCGGAGGAGATGCCTGCAAAGATCCCTTCCGTTCTCGCAAGCTTCCGAGCCGTCTCCATGGCGTCGCCTGTGGTCACCTGGACGACCTCGTCGATGATGTCGCGGTTCAGTATCGCAGGGACGAACCCGGCCCCGATTCCCTGGATCTTGTGCGGGCCCGGTTTGCCGCCCGACAGGACCGGGGACTCGGCCGGCTCTACGGCGATGGCCTTGAAAGAAGGTTTCCGTTCCTTGATCACCTCGGCAACCCCGGTGATGGTTCCGCCGGTGCCCACCCCTGCGACAAGGATGTCGATCTTCCCCTCCGTGTCCTTCCAGATCTCCTCAGCGGTGGTTTTCCGGTGGATCTCCGGATTCGCCGGGTTCTCGAACTGTTGCGGCATAAAGGCGCTCTCGTCCTTTTCCTCGATCTCCTTGGCGCGGCGGATCGCACCCGGCATACCTTCGCTGGCAGGGGTGAGGACCAGCTCTGCGCCCAGGGCGCGCAAAACACGGCGACGCTCCTCGGACATGCTCTCGGGCATGGTGAGCATGAGCCTGTAGCCTTTTGTGGCACAGACAAAGGCAAGGGCGATTCCCGTGTTTCCGCTGGTGGGCTCCACGATGACCGAGTCCTTCCCTAGCTTGCCGTCACGCTCGGCAGCCTCGATCATGGCCGCCCCGATCCTGTCCTTCACGCTGGAAAGCGGGTTGTAGAACTCGAGCTTGGCGACGACCCTTCCCGGCAGACCTTTGCCCATGCGGGCCAGCCAAACGAGGGGGGATCTTCCCACGAGTCCAATGGCATCATCGGCAATATTCATCGGTTCACATCCTTTCCCGATAAGGTTTTCGATTCTATTCTTTGATGCATTCCCCGACTGTTTCGTCGGTTGTTCTGGAAAACCTATCACAGATATTTTCCTTTGAAAATGCATAAAAGGAGAATAAAATATAATCAACGAAACGATACGCCTGAGCGAATCCCTGCTCCTCCAGCTGACAGCGATCTTCCCTCATCGCTTCCGCGGAGCCGGAACCTGCCCAACGAATCTCCTGCGGCAGCGAATCAGCCTCCAGTTCATGCACCCGAACATGTACTCCTGGTCCTGCAAGATCGACCTGCGTGTTCTCGACGATGAAGAGCATCGAGTCTTCTCGAGCTTTTCTTTGGTGGCCTTGGCCGACCGATCTGCTTCAAGGCTTGTGGCAAAAAGAGGCCTGGACTCTTCCAGGCAATGTTTGAAGGGAAAGGAGAGTGCCCATGTATATCAAACAAAAAGAGCTCCTGGCAGGGTTGGGCAAAGATTTTCTCAAGGAACTCATGAGAGCCACAGAGAGGAAGTCTTACAGACAGGGGGGTTTCGTTTTTCATGAAGGGAATCACGCCAGCCGGTTTTATGTGCTTCTCAAGGGAAGGGTCAAGTTGACGATCGGGGCAACCGGCCAGGTGGTATTCACCATCAACCATGCAGGGGAGGCCTTTGGCTGGTCCAGCCTCCTCGGCCGCAATGTTTACGCTGCCTCGGCCCAGTGCACGGAACCGAGCAAGCTGCTTCGAATCGACAGGATCAAGTTCAACCAGATCCTGGACAAAGACCCGGAAAACGGACTCAAGCTGATCCGGCACCTGGCCGAGATGCTCGGGCATCGCCTGAATGAAACCTATCGGATGATGGCCAACAGGGAGTTTCTGGAGAGGATCTCTTCCCCCGGGACGGGGGAGGTGCTGGAGGAAGCCCCTCCTGCGTTCTAGGTCGGGCCGTGGTGGATCCGTCTACTTCACGATGGCGGTCTCGTAGATTCCCTCTGCCG
>CAZSUQ010000359.1:0-5859 GCA_964609935.1 uncultured Thermodesulfobacteriota bacterium
CCCCCCCCGCGTAGACCCCCGGCCGGTCAACGACCTGCATGGTCTCCTCGTCCACCTCGATCCTGTCACCTGCATTCAATTCCTTCTTCAGCGTTCGGGCCAGGCCGGGCTCCATACGCTGGCCCACGGCCAAGACCACCTGGTCGAATTCCTGCTCCATGGTCTCGGCTTCGTCGAGAACAGGAGAGAATCGGCCCTGATCGTCGTACACGGAGGTGCAGCGCATGAAGGACATGCGGGCATCCTGCTCCACGGCCCCGGGTCCCCAGCCGCACAAGATCCGGACCCCCTCTTTCTTCAGGTCCTCCACCTCCCGGGCAAGGGCAGGCATCTCCGCTTCCTGCTCCAGGCACACGAGCGCGACCTGATCGGCCTTGCACTGCAGGGCGGTCATGGCCGCGTCGCAGGCCACGCTGCCGCCCCCGATTACCAGCACCTGCTTGCCGACCTTGGCCTTTCCCGATTTGCGAAAGGAAGTGAGCAGGCTCAAGGCATCCGTCGTGTGCGTTTTCTCCATGCCCGGAATCTCCAGGGAGCGCCCGGACCACAACCCGGGGGCAAGGAACACGGCCGCATATTCTTTTTCCAGTTCCTCCACGCTGAAGTCTTTTCCCAGGGCCATTCCGTACCGGAAGTCCATGCCCGGGAGCACCAGCCCCTCGAGTTCTCTGTTCACGACCTCCTCGGAGAGGCGGAAGGAAGGTACGGCCAGGGATACCATCCCGCCGGGCCTGTCCGCCTTGTCGAGGACCACGGACCCGTAGCCGAGGCGTGCCAGGTAGTGTGCACAGGAGAGCCCGGCCGGGCCTGCCCCCACCACGGCTACCTTCTTTCCGTTACGAGCGGGCACGAATCGCTCCCACCCCTCCGGGCCCGGGGCCTGGCGGCAGACCCATCCGTGCAGTTCCCGTATGCGTACGGGTCTTTCATCGAAATCCAGCCGGTTGCAACTCTTTTCACAGAATCGCTCGGAAGGGCAGATCTCCCCGCATATCTCGGAGAGGGGATTCACATCCCGGAGGACTCGTGCCGCGCCCGCAAAGTTGCCGGCCTCGATACGACGGGCGAAATAGCAGGTGTCGATGTCCGCCGGGCAGGCGGTCCTGCACTCCGGGGTCTCGCAGTGCTGGCAGTCGCGTGCGATGCGTTTCGCGGTCTCCGCGGTGATGGGTTCGGCCGGGGACGGGGACGGGGTCCAGGGCCTGCCCTCGATCAGGTTCACGTACTGCCGGGGGAAATCCCGCGGCACATAGGTGGGCATCCCCCTGTCCTCCAGCACGCGGTTGGCTGCACCCACGCCGGACACCGTGGTGGCAATCACGCCTTCGCCCATGGTGGTGGAGTCGCCCACGCAGTAGAGGCTCTTCCATTCGCTTCGTGCCTTCAGCCGATAGAGAAAGCCCTGTTTCATGCTCAGCTTGGGGCCGCCCACGTTCCCCCAGGGTTTCGTGGTGTAGCGCTCCACGGATGACGGTGTCCCGATGTCCATGCTGATGATGCTCTCCTTGAGCTTGGGGAAATACCGCCTCTGCATCCTGTCCAGGACCTTTTCGGCTTCTTCCTGTTTCAGCTTGTTGTAGGCCTCGGACTGGTAGAAGGGATCGTCCGGCCTGGGCCACTTCACCTTGTTCGGGGCGATGACCGTGATGGAATGCGTGCCCGGCGGGCCAATGGACGGATCGTCTATGGAGGGGATGAACGCGCAGTAGTTGGGCCCGGAGAAGTCGTAGATGTTTTCGATGAACAGCTCGATGGGCCGGCTCTCCTCCGGGACGGCCTCTTCCTTGACCACGAGGTAGAGGAGCATGGTGCCCAGCGTCGGCTCGAAGCTCCGGGCCCACTTCAGTCGTTCGGCCTTCATGTGACGCCGGTTGATCAGCTTTTCGTACAGGTTCCATACGCTCGCGTTGGAGACCACGCTGTCCGCCATGATCTCGGTGCCATCCGTGAGGCGGACACCGTAGGCCTTTCCCTGCCAGATCATGATCTCTTCCACTGCCTTCCGGTAGACGACCTTGCCGCCGAACTTCTCGATGGCCTTTTCCAGCTTGTTGGGCAGCATCTGGGGAGACCCGGAGGGGTAGCACGCGCCCCCCACGTGGTTCTCGATGAACATGGTGGTGGCCAGGAGCGCTGGGCTCTCGGTGACGTTGCAGCAGGTGAACGTGCCGGTCATGAAGTCAAAGAAACCCATGAGCTTGGGATCCGTGATGTACTTCTTGAGCACGTCCTCCTCACTCTTGAACCAGTACTTCATGAACGCCCACACGGAGCGGGGATGTTTGCGAAGCAGCTCCAGCCCTTGCCGGGGTGTGATCTCTGTGGGCGGAACCGGCAGATCGTTGATCCGGATGGAAGCGTCGTAGAACTCGGTGAGTTCCTTGTAAAAGCCCCGGATCCCCTTTTCCTGGTGCGGAAAGGCCGCGCAGAGCTCGTTCAGGTAGCGGTCCATGTCGCGCCAGAAGGTCACCTGCTTCCCGTTCTCCATGTGGATCCGGTAGATGGACTGGTGAGGAATCATGTCAATTTCCTCTTCCAGCTCGTTCATCACGAAACGGTGGGGGTTGTAACCGACCTCGTTAAATCCGAAGAGCATGGCCGCGCCCACGTCCATGGCCACATCCTTACGGCGAATGGCCGAGCAGCACCCGCCGGGGATGTAGTGCTGTTCCAGAACAAGGGTGGAAAGACCCCTCTTGGCCAGGAGGGATGCTGCGGTCAGGCCGCCGATACCCGCTCCCACCACCACCACGTCGTAACGATCCCTGAAGACGGTGTCATTCAGCATTTCCACGGAACCATTCCTCCCGGTTGAGAATTCCCTTTGAGATTGGGACGCTTAATAATACTATTTTCAAAAAATACCAAATTCGAAGGAAAAAAGCCAATCAAGACTGCTCGCTTCAACGAACACTCACTTTTCAGAGG
Organism: uncultured Thermodesulfobacteriota bacterium; assembly: GCA_964609935.1. Classification (GTDB taxonomy): domain Bacteria; phylum Desulfobacterota; class DSWW01; order DSWW01; family DSWW01; genus CAYTRL01. The sequence goes on from CAZSUQ010000359.1 coordinate 2,929, forward strand.
TTGAAGAGGCGTTCAGCGAAAACCCTCACATAATTTCGTGCCGAATCTTTTCAGCACCCGGGCTGATTCAAACGTGGTACCTGTAGTACATGTTCTTCAGGTCCTTCAGGGTGTGGGACAGATAGTGGCGCAAATTGGGTTGGGTCGCCAGGGCATGGATCATCTTGATGAGGTAGTACCCGGCCACCACAAGAACCAAAACCTTGAGAATCGTAAACAGAACACCCATTGTCGTCTCCTTCCTGTGCTATGGGTCTTTCACCCCGTATGTCCGCCTTTCATGGACTCAAAGTCCGGGAAAATCCTGCATGATCAGGTCCGCCGAGATGCCTCCGCTGGCGATCACCATGGGAACCCCTCCTCCCGGATGTGTGGATGCGCCCGCTAGGTACAGGCCCTCGATGCTCTTGGAACGGTTGGAGGGCCGAAAGACCATGGTGGAGGGGATGTCGTTCTGCAGGGCGTACACAGCGCCCTCCGGGCTCAGGAGCCTTCTCTCGAAATCCAGGGGCGTGGACAGGTTCTTGTACACGATCTGGCTCTCGATGCCGGGCCAGAGCGTCTTGTCCAGGTACCCGAGGATGAGATCCATGTATTCCTCCCTTCGCTCGTCCCAGGTACCGTGGTCCAGGTGGTAGGATCCCATGGCCCCCACGTTCATGGAGTGGTGGCCCTCCGGGGCCAGGGAGGGATCGGTTTCCGAGGGCCAGCAGACCAGACTGACCGGGTCTTCGGGAAAGCGGCCCGTAAGGAAGTACTTGTCCCAGATCTCGTTCATGGTCTGGTAGCGGCCCAACTGGAGGGAGTGATGCGCCCGCAGGGGAACATCGCCCTTGACGCCCAGGTAGATCATGGGCATGCACATGGAGAGCTTGTAGCTCTTCACGCCTTTTCTGACTCGTGAGGGCAGGTGCTCTTCGCCAACGAGATTCAGGTACAGGAGCTTGGCATTGATGTTGGACACCACCACCCGGGCGGACAGCTTGGTGCCGTCCTTGAGCTCCACCCCGCGGGCCTTGCCGTTCTCCACGATAACCTTGGTGACCTCTGTCTCCATCCGGAGTTCGAGACCGTTCTCCTGCCCAGCGGCCAGGATCCCCCTGGGGATGGAGATCATCCCCCCCATGGGGTAGTAGATCCCCTCGTGTTCCTGGTAGGTGATGCCGGCGTAGAGTCCGGGGCAGAGCCGGGGGGGCAGGCCGATCCAGTAGGACTGGAACCCCAGGGTGTCCAGCGTGGTCTGGTGCTTGAACCACTTCTTGATCATGATCTCGTAGGTGAGGTAGTAGGCCGGCATGTACTTGATCATCTTGGGGTTCTGGACGGACATCTTGAACAGGCTCTTCCAGGACTGCATGTCGCTGTACAGATAGCTGCGCATCCCCTCCTCGCTCATGTTCCTCCAGTAGTCGCAGTACTTGAGCCAGCTCTCTGCGTCTTCCGGAGAGTAGGAGCGAATGAGCTCGTACATGGCCTGAATGTCCGTGGGAATCTCCAGGTACTCCCCCTCCGGCGTCCGGAAGGAGTACATGGGCTCGCAGGGCCTCAGGTCGATGTAGTCCTCCCGTTTCTTGCCGAGGCGCTCGAAGATGGCGTCAATGGCCGGGACAAATTCCACGATGGAAGCCCCGGTGTCGAAGTGGAAGCCTTCCGTCTCAAAGGTGGAGCAGCAGCCCCCTATGGCGTTGTTCTGCTCCAGCAGAAGGGTCTTCAACCCCCTTTTCGCCAGGATGGAGGCGCAGGAAACCCCTCCGCAACCCGCCCCGATGACAATGGCATCGTAATCCGTTTGTCCCATGTGGATCGTCCCCCCTTTTTTTAAAAAGGTTCAGGCCTTAAAGGAACAACTGCTTCAGGAAACCGTCGTAGATCCCCTTGGACACGATTTTCCCGGACATGGCGGAAAAGACCACTCCCCCCGGCCACATAGCGTATTGACCGGCTGTGAAGAGGTTCTTGAAGGGCGTTCGAAAGCGAACGAACTTCCTTGCCATGTGGGATTCCAGGCAATCATAGGACCAGCCCATGATGGAGCCCTCCGGGTTCAGGGTCCAACGGGACATGGAACGGGGTGTGGCCAGCTCCTTGTACACGATCCTTTCCGACAACCCGGGGATGATGTATTCGGTCTCCCGGATGATGTCGTCCAGCACCTTCTTCTTCAGTTTTCGATAGGCCGCGTTGCGGGCAAAGGGATCCTCAGAGCCGGTTCCCCATCCGTTCAGCCAGTGATAGGGGGTGAACACCTGCACCACCAGGGAATTCTTACCCGGAGGCGCCATCTCGGGATGGTGCAGTGAGGTGGCGTTGATCATGGACCAGCCCTTGTTGTGTGCCTCGGTGTCGTATACGGCGTGCGTGGCGGTCTCATAGGTGCGCCAGTACAGGGCGTGATGCTCTCCCTTCATGTGCCTGGAAAGCTCCTGGTCGTCCATGTCCACCCCGAGAAAGGCGGAACACACGGAAACCGAAACCGGTGCAGAGGTAATGATCTGCCGCTCCTTGTAGTCCCAGTTGTGCTTGTTGTCCAGCATGGAGTTGATCAGGCGCTTGGGGTTGCCCGTGTTGACAACGTAATCTGCGGTTACCCGATCTCCTTGTGCAGTTTCCACCGCTGTCACCGTCTTGCCCGAGGTGTGGACCCTGTCCACGGTGGACTGGAAACAGATTTCGCCTCCCCGCTCCCTGTAGGCATCCGCCATCTTGTTCAGGAATTGCTGCAGCCCCGCTTTGGGGTACCAGTAGTCGTGGGTGAAGGCGTACCAGAAGAACAGGTGCATCATGATCAGCATATTCTGGGCGCCACACGTACCGAAGAGAAAGAGGAGGCGTGGGTCCTCGTGGCCGAAGATCTCCAGGGCCTTTTCTTCCCCGGTATTGGTCATAATCTCCAGGCCCTTCCTGGACATGGTGCTTCCGCGGGTCATCATC